>JANLQT010000751.1:0-5430 GCA_031368035.1 Rhodobacterales bacterium
TGGTGGCGACGACGCATCCGGGGGACGTGGTGCTGGACCCGTTCTTTGGCACGGGGACCACCGGGGCGGTGGCCAAGATGCTGGGACGGGATTTCATCGGGATTGAACGCGAAGAAGCGTATCGCCGCGTCGCACAGGCGCGGATCGACCGGGTGCGGCGGCTGGATGCCTCGGCCTTGGAGATCACCGGATCAAAGCGCGCGGAGCCTCGGGTGCCGTTCGGGCAGGTCGTGGAACGCGGGATGCTGCGGCCGGGGGAGGAGTTGTTCTCGATCGGCTCTCGGCATGTGGCCAAGGTGCGGGCGGATGGCTCGCTGGTGGGACTGGATGTGAAAGGCTCGATCCATCAGGTCGGGGCGCATCTGGAAAAGGCGCCAAGCTGCAACGGCTGGACCTATTGGCACTTCAAGCGCGATGGGAAGATGATTCCCATCGACGTGCTGCGTCAGCAGATCCGGGCCGAGATGGAGGCTGAAGCGGGGCCTTCGCACTAGATCAAGACAGCATGGGTGAATCACCCATCCTACGATTGCCTGCTCTGCGGACCGCCTGCAGGGCCAACTCCCCGCCATGCCTTTCGGCTGGCGGGGATTTTTCTTTGGCGTTGACAGAGTGATAACCGTATGGATATGAATAATTCATAGCTAAGGAGTTATGGAATGCACACGCCGGACCTGCTGTTCAAGGCTCTGTCGGACCCGACGCGGCGGGCGCTGTTCGAACGGCTGTGCCGCGAGGGCGCGTTGCCGGTGCATGAATTGACGGACGGCGCGGGCATCTCGCAACCGGCGGTCAGCAAGCATCTGGTGCAGTTGCGCGCGGCGGGGCTGGTGTTGGCCGATCCGCAGGGGCGCGAGACGCGATACCGGGCCGATCCGCGCGCGCTGGCGCCGCTGGCGGATTGGCTGGCGGATGCGGCGACGTTCTGGTCGGCGCGGCTGGACGCCTTGGGGGATTTGCTGAAACGGATGGACCAATGACACGGACCATGACGCTGACGCGCGACTATCCGTTCCCGCCGGACCGGGTGTGGCGGGCAATCTCAACCGGGGCGCTGATGGCGGACTGGCTGTTGCCCAATGATTTCCAGCCGGTGCCGGGGCACCGGTTCACCTTTCAGGGCCGGGCCATGCCGGATTGGGATGGCAAGATCGCCGGAGAGGTGCTGGCGGTCGATCCGCCCCGGCATCTGTCCTACACTTGGGTCGCGCTGGGCGTGGTGACGCAAGTTGCGCTGACGCTTGAGCCGACGGCGACCGGCACGCGGCTGACGGTGGCGCAATCGGGCTTTCGGCCGGATCAGGCGCAGAATTTTGCCGGGGCCCGCTATGGCTGGACCCAGTTTCTCGATCAACTTTCAACGCTGCTTGAGGCGCCATGACCCGCTATCCCCTGATTTTCCGCGTGATCCACTGGTTCACCGCGCTCATGCTTGTCCCTATGCTGGCGGGCGGCTATCTCGCCATCCGCCCGATGGCCAGCACGGACCCGCTGAAGCTGGACACGCTGATGTATCACATGGCCATCGGGGTCTTTCTGGTGGCGCTGACGGCGCTGCGGCTGGTGCTGCGCTGGCGGATGGCGCATCCGGAGGCGGCGGGCCTTGGCCTGTGGGCCCACCGCGCGCTGTATGCCGGCGTGTTTCTGATGCCGGTGCCGGGGTTCACCATGGTGTTCTCGGCCCGGCTGAACGACATCGTCTTTGCCCGGAACGGCGCGCCCTTGCCGGCCGACATGTCCACGATCACCGGGCATTTCTGGCACGGGGCGACCGCGCTGGCGCTGGCGCTCGTGATCGCGCTGCACATCGCGGGCGCGGTCCGGGACCGCGCCACGCTGCGGCGGATGGTCTAGGTCAGCGCCTTGGCGTCGCTGCGGGTTTTCCACAGCGACACCCCGATCCCGGCGCCAAGGATGGCGAAGGTGATGCCAAGCGACAGGGCCGGAGGGAATTTGCCGAGGCCCGAAAAGTCCGCGATGAAGATCTTCGATCCGATGAACACCAAAAGCGCCGCCAGCGCGTATTTCAGATAGGCGAGGCGGTGCATGACGGCGGCGAGCGCCCCATACAGCGCGCGCAGGCCGAGGATGGCGAAGATGTTCGAGGTATAGACGATGAAGGTGTCGGTGGTGATGGCAAACACCGCCGGCACCGAATCCACGGCAAAGACCAGATCGGTCAATTCGACCATCACCAGCGCCAGAAACAGCGGCGTCACGAACCATTTGGTGCCTTTGCGGACCAAGAACGCCTCGCCTTCCAGCCCGTCGGTGACCGGCAGGATGCGGCGCAGAAATTTCATCATCCGCCCGTTGCCCGGGTCGGCATGGTCGCTGCCGAACCACAGCTTGATGCCGGTCAGGATCAGGAAGGCGGCGAAAATGTAGAGAATCCAGTGGTATTCGGCCACCAGCGCCGCCCCGGCGCCGATCATGATGCCGCGCAGCACGATCACCCCCAGGATGCCCCAGAACAGAACCCGATGCTGTTGGCGGGCGGGGATGCCCAAGCTGACGAAGATCAGCGCGATGACGAAGATGTTGTCCAGCGCCAGGGTTTTCTCGACAACGAAGGCGGTGACGTAATCCACCGCCGCCGAGGTGCCGAGTTGCCAGGCGACAAAGCCGGCAAACGCCAGACCGACCGAGATATAGCCCGCCGACAACTTCAGGCTTTGCCGGACGCTGATCTCGCGGTGGCCCATCAGGCCAAGGTCCAGCGCCAGAAGGCCCAGCACCAGCGACAGGAACGTGCCCCACATCCAGACGGGCGTTCCCAGAAAATCCATGGTGAAAAGTTCCATCCCTGACCCCTTTTTGTCCCGAGGTCAGCCGGATACGCCGGGCTGAACATCGAGCGTTTCCCTCGATGCGGTCCGACATCACGATCAGCGATCGTCAGAGGGGCCCGGCCCGCATTCCTGAGATGGGGGCGCCGGGCGGGGTTTCAACCCCCAAAAGGTCAGCCTTCTGCGGCCAGAAGCGCCGCCAGCCCTTCGCGGTAGGTGGGATAAGCGAGGCGCACGCCCAGTTCGGATTTGATCCGGTCGTTCCGCACCCGCTTGTTTTCGGCGTAAAAGCTGCGCGCCATCGGGGTCATTTCGGCGCGGTCGAACGGGATGCCGGGCGGGTCGGGCAAGTGCAAAAGGCGCGCGGCGTGGGACAGCACGTCTTCCGGCGGGGCGGGGTCGTTGTCGCAAGTGTTGTAGATGCGGCCCGGATCGGGGTGGGCGATGGAGGCGAGCAGCACGGCAGCGATGTCGTCCACATGGATGCGGCTGAACACCTGCCCCGGTTTCAGGATGCGCCGGGCGGTGCCGTCACGAACCTTCTGGAACGGGCCACGCCCGGGGCCATAGATGCCGGCGAGGCGGAAGATCTGCACCGGCAGGCCGGTGGCCAGCCATTGCCGCTCGGCCAGAACGCGCTGCACGGCGCGGGCGGATTGGGGGTTCACCGGGGTGTCTTCGTCCACCCAGGCGCCGTGGTGGTCGCCGTAAACGGCGGTGGTGGACAGGTAGGCGACCCAAGCAGGGCGCGCTGCCCGGATCGCATGGCCGGCCAGCCCGAGGAAAGGATCGCCGCCGTCTTCGGGCGCGGCAGAGGCGAGGATATGGCTGGCCCGGGCCAGCGCCGGGGCCAGATCGGCGGGAAGAAGCAGCGGCTCGACCCCGGTTTGGCGCAGAGCGGCGGTCCGGGATGGATCGCGGGTGGTGCCAATGACGTGCCAGCCCTGTGCCAGCAGCCTGGCGGACAGGGCAGAGGCGGTATAGCCGTGGCCAAGGGATAAAAGCGTGGGCATGGGGCGTTTATCGCCGCGCTGCGGCGGCAGGGCAAGCCCGTGTGGCGGGCGGTCTGTCATCACGACGTCACTTGTTTCAACCCTTGGCTAGGGTTTAGATGCCCGATCAATTCCGGATGATGTGATGACCGATATCTCGACCCCCGCCAGCGCGACACGCGCCAGCTTCACCGATGCCGCCTCTGCCGTAGCACGGCTGGAAGAGCTTTACACTGAAGCCACGCAGTTTCTGGTCGATGGCTTTCGCCGCGCCGTGACCGAAGGGCGGCCCGATCTGCGGGTGCGGGCGTTTTACCCGGAAATCCGGCTGACGGTGACGAGCCATACCCGCACCGACAGTCGGTTGTCGTTTGGCCATGTCAGCCATCCGGGCACCTATTCGACGACGATCACCCAGCCGGACCTGTTCCGCAATTACCTGAAGCAGCAGATCGGGCTGTTGATCCAGAACCACGGCGTGCCGGTGGAAATCGGGCCGTCGGATACGCCGATCCCGGTGCATTTCGCGGTGGCGGGGCAGGGAAACGTTTCAGTGCCGCAAGAGGGGGTGCTGGATTTCTCGCTGCGCGATGTGTTCGACGTGCCGGATCTGGCGACGACCAATGACGACATCGTCAACGGGGTGCGGTTGCACCATCCGGACGGGTCCTTGCCGCTGGCGCCGTTTACGGCGCAGCGCGTGGATTACTCGCTATCGCGGCTGTCGCATTACACCGCGACCGATCCGATCCATTTCCAGAATTACGTCCTGTTCACCAACTACCAGTTCTATGTGGACGAGTTCGAGGATTTTGCCCGCAAGGCTTTGGGCAATCCCGAACTGGGCTACACCAGTTTTGTCGCGACCGGAAATCAGGAGATCACGCGGCCGGACCAGATGATCCAGCCGATTTCCCGCCTGCCGCAGATGCCGACTTATCATCTGAAACGGCCGGACGGGAACGGGATCTCGCTGGTCAACATCGGCATCGGGCCGTCGAATGCCAAGACCGCGACCGACCATATCGCGGTCTTGCGGCCCCATGCCTGGATGATGGTCGGGCATTGCGCGGGGTTGCGCAACAGCCAGAACCTGGGGGATTTCTGCCTTGCCCATGCCTATCTGCGCGAGGACCATGTGCTGGATGATGACCTGCCGATCTGGGTGCCGATCCCGGCTTTGGCGGAAATTCAGATCGCCTTGCAGGACGCCGTGGCGGAAGTCACGGAACTGAGCGGGTATGAGTTGAAGCGGATCATGCGGACGGGGACGGTCGCCACCATCGACAACCGCAACTGGGAGCTGCGCGATCAAAGCGGGCCGGTGCAGCGGTTGTCGCAGTCTCGCGCCATTGCGCTGGACATGGAATCGGCGACGATTGCCGCCAACGGCTTCCGGTTCCGGGTGCCTTATGGGACGCTGCTGTGCGTCAGCGACAAGCCCTTGCATGGCGAGTTGAAACTGCCGGGCATGGCGACGGAATTCTACCGCACGCAGGTCAGTCGCCATCTGCTGATCGGAGTTCGCGCCATGGAAAAGCTGCGGGTTCAACCCTTGGAAAGCATCCACAGCCGCAAACTTCGCAGTTTTGAGGAAACGGCTTTCCTGTAACGCAGGGTCCATTACCAGAAATGGCTTGCGCTAACGG
>JANLQT010000041.1:0-2970 GCA_031368035.1 Rhodobacterales bacterium
CCAAAGCTGCGCCAGGCTGAAATCCCGCGTCATCCCCTGTCTGGACGTTGCCGATGGCCGGGTGGTCAAGGGCGTCAATTTCGTCTACCTGATCGACGCCGGCGATCCGGTCGAAGCCGCGCGCGCCTATGACGCCGCCGGGGCGGATGAGCTGTGTTTTCTCGACATCCACGCGACGCACGAAAACCGCGGCACGATGTATCATCTGGTCACCCGAACGGCGGAACAATGCTTCATGCCGCTGACCGTCGGCGGTGGGGTCAGAACCCCCGAGGATGTGCGGGCGCTGCTGCTGGCGGGCGCGGACAAAGTGTCGTTCAACTCGGCGGCGGTGGCGAGGCCGGATGTGGTGGCCGAGGCGGCTGACCGGTTCGGCAGCCAGTGCATTGTGGTGGCGATCGACGCCAAGACCGTGGCTCCGGGCCGGTGGGAGATTTTCACCCATGGCGGGCGGCAGCCGACCGGCATCGACGCGGTGGAATTTGCCCGCACCGTCGCGGCCAAAGGCGCGGGCGAGATCCTGCTGACGAGCATGGACCGCGACGGCACCAGGGGCGGCTACAACCTGCCCCTGACCCGCGCCATCGTGGATGCCGTGGGCATCCCGGTGATCGCCTCGGGCGGCGTCGGCACGCTGGATCACCTCGTGGAGGGCGTGACGATTGGCGGCGCCTCGGCGGTGCTGGCGGCCTCGATCTTCCACTTCGGCACGTTCACCATCGGTCAGGCCAAGGCCCATATGGCGGCGGCCGGCATTCCCGTGAGGCTGACATGACCCTTTCCGCGCTCGCCGCCACCATCGCCTCGCGCATTGGCGCGGACCCGGGCAGCTCCTGGACCGCCAAGCTTCTGGCCAAGGGGCCCGAGAAATGCGCCGAGAAATTCGGCGAGGAAGCCATCGAGGCGATCATCGAGGCGGTGAAGGGCGACCGCGACCGGCTGATCAGCGAAGGCGCGGATGTGCTGTATCATTTCCTTGTGATGCTGGCCTCCCGCGGGGTGGCGCTGGCCGATATCGAGGCGGAACTGGCACGGCGCGAGGGCAAGTCGGGCCTCACGGAAAAGGCCAGCCGCTGACGACGCAACGATTTTCCTTCGAAAAATCAGCGCCTGCCCCTGCGATGCGCCGGGGCTGAGCCGGATTTTTCGGAGAAAAATCGTAGGCTCAAAGACCGAGGCGCGGAATCTCGATCGCCGGGCAGCGGTTCATCACCACTTGCACCCCCGCCGCCTCGGCCCGTGCCGCTGCGGCGTCGTCCTGCACGCCCAGTTGCATCCAGACCGCTTTCAGCCCCGGCAGGGACGCCAAAGCCGCGTCCACCACCGTCCCCACCTCTGCGCTGCGGCGAAAGATGTCCACCATATCGACGCCCCCGCCGATCTCGGTCAGACTGGCCACGACCGTCTCGCCCCAGGGCACCGTCACCCCGGCCTGCCCCGGGTTCACCGGGATCACCCGGTAGCCTTTGCGCGCCAGATACGCCGCCACGCCATGGCTGGGCCGGTCCGCCTTCGGCGACCAGCCGACCAGGGCAATCACCTTGACCGATTTCAGAAGGCTGCGGATGTCGCTGTCAGAGACCATGGATCAGACCCAAGAAAAAGGCGCCCGCGGCAATAGCCCGGGCGCCAGGTGTGGAACGAGGGACAGTGAACGGGAGAGGTGGGGGTTCCGACCCACCCTCCTGTCATGCAATATGGGGTGCCAGAGGTGCTTTTCCAAGGCGGCGCGCGGATTTGTGATCACCAAATCAGCACGCCCCTGAATCCGGCCTAGCGCTGGCCCGCCGCATACAGTGCCACCGCTGCCGCGTTCGACACGTTCAGGCTGCCAAACGCCCCGGCATAGGGAATCCGCGCCACCACATCGCAGGTCTCGCGGGTCTTGTCGCGCAGGCCCGGCCCCTCGGCGCCGAACACCAAAGCGATAGCACGGCCCGGGCCCGCCGAAGCCAAAGCCTCGGTCAGCGGCACCGTGCCATCGCCGTCCAGACCGATCAGCGTGAAGCCCATCTCGCGCAGGGTCACCATCGCATCGGCGAGGTTGGTCACCCGCAGATAGGGCTGCCGTTCCAGCGCGCCGGACGCGCTTTTCGCCAAAGCCCCGGTTTCCGGCGCCGAATGATGCCTTGGCGCGATCACCGCCCGCGCGCCGAACACTTCGGCCGAGCGCAGCACCGCCCCCACGTTGTGCGGATCGGTCACCCGGTCCAGACACACCACCAGCGGCAGGCCGGTGCCGGAAATGCAAACTTCCTCCAGCTTGCCCCAGTTCAGCGGCCGCGCCTCCAAAGCCGCACCTTGATGCACGGAGCCTTCGTCGATCGGCACCTTGAACTCGCGCGGCTCGACCACCTCGGGCGTCATGCCGGATGCCGCAATCGCCTCGCCCAGCTTGTCGGCGGCGTTCTTGGTCAAGACCAGCCGCAGCTTTTCGCGGGCCGGATTCATCAGCGCATCGCGCACCGCATGCAGGCCGAACAGCCAGATCGTCTCGCGCAATTCAGCCTTCGCCCCGCGCTCCTTGTTCACGATCCAGGTCGGCTTGACCGTTCCATACCTGCCATCGCCTGCCATGAAATCCCCCTTGGTTGTCCCTGATGTGACGAAATCCCAAGGTTCGCGCAAGCTGAAACCGGTCTTTTCATCCCTTGACGCCCCCTGAAGGCTTGGCTATTCCCCCGGCCCAGTGGGCGACACGCCACAAGGTGTGGCAGCGGACTGTAACTCCGCGGAGGCGACTCACGCCTGGTTCGATTCCAGGGTCGCCCACCATCCATCCCTTTTGCACAAGGGCCGCGCGCCGTCACGGCAGGCGCGGCATGACCCACAGCTTGTCCGGCGGCAGGGTCAAGCGCACCACATCACCAGCGCCGTGACGCTGCATGGCCTCCGGCTCTGTCACCACCTTCAGCACGCTGCCCCCGGCGGCGACCGTGTAACGGGCATAGGTGCCCTTGTAGAGATGCG
>JANLQT010000072.1:0-1689 GCA_031368035.1 Rhodobacterales bacterium
GGCCAGTCCACCGCCGTCGGCATCGGCGGCGATCCGATCAAGGGCACTGAACACCTCGAAGTGCTGGAGATGTTCCTGGCCGACCCCGAAACCCATTCGATCATCATGATCGGCGAGATTGGCGGGTCTGCCGAAGAAGACGCCGCGCAGTTTCTCGCCGATGAAAACCGCGCCGGCCGCGGCAAACCCTGCGCCGGTTTCATCGCCGGCCGCACCGCCCCCGCCGGCCGCCGCATGGGCCACGCCGGCGCCATCGTCTCGGGCGGCAAGGGCGATGCGGAATCGAAGATCGAAGCGATGAAATCCGCGGGCATCGTGGTCGCTGACAGCCCCGCCACCCTGGGCGAGGCGGTGATGAAGGCGATTGGCAAGTAATCCGTAGGGTGGGTTTTTAACCCGCCACCCGCAACGGTGGGTCAAGACCCACCCTACAAGGGACGACATCATGACCGAACAGTCGAACTCGCAATTCCACGCCTCCAGCTTCCTGCAAGGCGCGAATGCCGACTATGTGGACCAACTCGCGGCTAAATATGCCGCCGATCCGTCCTCGGTTGATGGCCAATGGGCGGCGTTCTTCGCATCATTGGGCGACAGCGCGCAAGACCAGCGCCGCGCCGCGCAGGGGCCGTCTTGGGCGCGCGCCGACTGGCCGCCGACGCCGAATGATGACCTCACCGCCGCGATGACCGGCGAATGGGCAATGCCGGTGGAAGCCAAGGGCGCGGGCAAGAGGATCGCTGACAAGGCCGCCGAAAAGGGCGTGCCAGTCACCGATGACCAAATCCAGCGCGCGGTCCTCGATAGCGTCCGCGCCATCATGATCATCCGCGCTTACCGCATCCGCGGCCACCTCGCCGCCGATCTCGACCCGCTGGGCATGGTGGAACGCGGCAACCACCCCGAACTCGACCCGGCCAGCTATGGCTTCACCGAAGCCGACATGGACCGGCCGATCTTCATCGACAAGGTGCTGGGCCTCGACTTCGCCTCGATGCGGCAGATCACCGAAATCGTGAAGCGCACCTATTGCGGCACCTTTGCCCTGCAATACATGCACATATCCGACCCCGAACAAGCCGCCTGGCTGAAGGAACGCATCGAAGGCTGGGGCAAGGAGATTGCCTTCACCCGCGAGGGCCGCAAGGCGATCCTGAACAAGCTGGTCGAAGCCGAGGGCTATGAGAAATTCCTGCAGGTCAAATACACCGGCACCAAGCGCTTCGGCCTTGACGGGGCCGAGGCGCTGATCCCGGCGATGGAGCAGATCATCAAGCGCGGCGGCAGTCTGGGCGTGCGCGAGGTGATCTTCGGCATGCCGCACCGGGGCCGCCTGAACGTCTTGGCCAACGTGCTGCAAAAGCCCTACAAGGCGATCTTCCACGAATTCCAGGGCGGTTCTTACAAGCCCGAGGATGTGGACGGCTCGGGAGACGTGAAATACCACCTCGGCGCGTCCAGTGACCGCACCTTTGATGGCAATACCGTGCACCTGTCGCTGACCGCGAACCCCTCGCATCTGGAGGCGGTGAACCCGGTCGTGCTGGGCAAGGTCCGCGCCAAGCAGGACCAGTTCGGCGACACCGACCGGCACCAGGCGCTGCCGGTGCTGCTGCACGGCGATGCGGCTTTTGCCGGGCAAGGCGTGGTGGCCGAATGCTTCCAGCTTTCCGGCATCAAGGGCCACCG
>JANLQT010000123.1:0-7580 GCA_031368035.1 Rhodobacterales bacterium
GGCTTGCGCCGCCTTGCTGCCCTCGTCCAAGGGATCAGGCGGCAAAGCGATCAGCACCATGCCCTTGCCCCAGTCCACCAGATCGGCGCGGGTCAGGTGACATTCGCCCTTTTCCGCCCGGCGCTTGCCGAGGGACAGAAGCCGCGTCAACCGCGACCAAGCGGTGATGTCGGTCGGCAGGGCGATCCATTCCACCGGGCTGTCCGTCAGCACCAGCCGCGCGCCGGGGATCAGCTTGGGCAAGGGCGTCTCGGGCAGGTCCGGCGTGGCGGTCTCACCCGAGAAATGCGGCACGGTCTGGCGGCTGGAATGATCGGTCAGCCGCTGCGAGCGGATCACCGGGCCGTCAGAGGCCGTCTGCGCCGCCTGCGCCTCGTCCTGCAGCCGCGTCAGTTCCTTCAGCGCCGAGAACGCCCGCACTACCCCGGCGACGGAGTTGCGGTCGGTGATGGCCACGGCCTTCAGCCCCAGTTCGGCGGCGCGGGTCATCAGTTCCTCGGGATGGGATGCCCCGGTGAGGAAGGTGAAGTTCGAGGTGACGCACAGTTCGGCATAAGCACTCATGCGAATTCCCCCGCGACTTGCCAGCCGGGGCTTTGCGGCGTGTGAAACAGCCACAGGCGCGGGCCTTCCTGCGTCTCGACCCGCCAGTAGTCGCGCATCCCCGACCGCCAGGCCGGATCGTCGAACCACCATTCCGGGGTGATCCGTTCCGGCCCCTGCGCGCGGAGCGTGGTGAACCACATCCGCCGCCAGCGGAACCGCGCGGGCGGGTTGCCGGGACTTTGGCCGCTGGCGTTCAGCACCATTTCGGGTGGAAAAATGGTGATCGGGCGCGGCGGCACCTTGCGGCGGGGGGCGGGCACGGGCTCGCTGTAGGCCGCAGGGGCGAGGGTGAAGCTGCGTTCCGGCACCAGGCTGTCGGCGGGCAGAAGCCGCAACACCCGGTCAAAGCCGATGCGGTTGCCGACCCGGGACATCAGGTCCGCCAGCGCATCCTGCTGACGAAGGACGGGGCCGCCGCCGGTCTGTTCCGGCGGCATGGGTTCCACCAATGGCGCGGACAGGCGCAGGCTGTCGATGCCGAAACCGGCATCCACCTCGTCCACGCCCCTTGCAAACAGCGCCGCGATCCGCACCGCGTCGCGCATCGGCCGGGCGAGGCCGATTTCCACCTGCACCGTGGCGCGGTCCACCCGGCGCAGGTCCAGCCGCACCCGCCGCGCGCCCATGTGATGCAGCGCCAGCTTGGCGCACAGCCGGTCCAGCAGCCGCACCAGCCCCGCCATGACGTCGCTTTGCTTGCCGATAGGCTCCGGCAGCGTCATCCGCACGCCGAAATGCGGCGGCTCAGGCTCCGCCGCCACGGGTTCGGATTGCAGCCCCATCGCCTGATCGAGCCGGAACACCAGCCCCGGCCCGAACCGGCGGGACAAGGGCGCGCGCGGCAGCGGGATCAGGTCGGCGATGCGGGGCAGACCGACGCGGGCCAAAGCCTCGGCGGTGGCGTGGTCGATCCGCAGCGCCGCGACCGGCAGTTTGCCAATCCCGGTCGCAAGCCCGCCTTCCGCAATGATGCCGCCGCCGTGCCGGGCCAGCGCATGGGCCGCACCGCGGGTTTCGGCGATGGCGCTGCGCAGGGTGAAACCGGCACGCGTCAGCCGCGCTTCCAGATCGGCGCGCAGGTCCTCCTCTCCACCGAAAAGATGCGGCACCCCGGAAATGTCGGCGATCAGCCCGTCCGCGCCATCGGATGCCACCATCGGGGAGTAATAGGACACCCAGCGGCGCAGGGTCGCCAGCGTGGCGGCCTCCCCCGGCAGATCGGCGGGGCGCGTACTCAGGTCCGGGCAGATCGCGCGGGCATCGGCCAGCGCCATGCCCCGGTGCAGGCCCTTGGCTTCCGCCTCGCGGTTCA
This sequence comes from Rhodobacterales bacterium, assembly GCA_031368035.1. Taxonomy (GTDB): domain Bacteria; phylum Pseudomonadota; class Alphaproteobacteria; order Rhodobacterales; family Rhodobacteraceae; genus Stagnihabitans. The sequence continues at coordinate 1,919 of JANLQT010000123.1, forward strand.
GGCAGTGCAGGTGGTCGGCATTGCCCACCCGCAGCACCAGCGCGAAGGCGCCCTCAACCGGGCGGCGCCGCTGGCTCGCCTCGCTGGCCAGCCTTGGAAACCAGATCGAAAGCAGACGACGCGCCATTCCAGTTCAAGACCCAAGTGCCAAGAGTTGCCCGTTTGTTCTTTTTAAGGGACCAGTCGTGCAGAGTCGAGTCCCGCCCCTGCCCCGGCATCGGCTCGCAAGCCCAGCGGGTTTCGGTGGCATTGCTGCCCATATCCTGGTGAATCAGCATCAGGCCCCTTGTCGGCCCCGCCTCGGCCGCCAGTTGCAACCGGCGGCCGGCGGTCAGGGACAGGACCTGCTGCGGCTCGGCGATGACAAGGCTGATCGGCGCGGCGCGCAGGGCTTCCTCGACCACCCACAAAAGGTCGGTTTCGCTGGTGGGGCGGAATAGATGCAACCGCTCGGACACGCCGCGCGGCAGGCCGGCCAGCAGCGGCAGTTCGGGGATATGGGCGGGCGAGACCCAGACCAGCGGGCCGGGCGTGCGCGCGGCGTGAAACAGCGCAAAGGCGCGGCGGTCCCGGCCCTGCGCCTCGTGCACGCGGGCCGCCAGCAGGTCCAGCGGATCGCCGGGCACGGGGTCACGCCGCATCTTCACGGGGGCCCTCCGCGACGATGTGGATCATGCCGTCCGGCAGAGGGCGTTGAAGCTGCAAGGCTTCTGGCGTGGGGGCGCTCAGCCAGAGGCGCCATTCGGCAGGCTGGGTCAGAATGACCGGCATCGCCTTGGGGTGGATGGGGGCGACATCCCCATTGGGCGCGCAGGTCAGAAAGCCGAACAGGTCGGCGGTGACCGGACCTTCCTTCAGCCGCCGCACCGAGGTCCACCTCGTCCAGACCCCGGCCAGAAACGCCAGCGGCCGGTCCGGCCCCAGCGCCATCCAGACCATGTGGTTGCGCGGCGCGCCGGGGCGGCTGTCGATCTCGGCAAAGCTGGTGAAGGGGACGAGGCAGCGGTGCTCCACGCCCAGCCAGTCCCGCCAATGCGGCGAGGCCACATTGCGGATATTCGTCACGCCCGGATCGGTGCGCTTGCCCGCCAGCACGGATTGCGGCGACGGCATCCCCCAGCGCGCCATCGTCAGCCTGATCCCCTCCGCCCCCCGCCGAAGGATCGGCGCGGCATGGTCGGGGTAGATGCCCGGCAAGGGGCCAAGGTTGCCGGCGGCGTCCTCGAACCCCTCGCCCGCGAAGGCACCCCCGATCACGTCCCGGATCAGGTGCTGCGGCGCGGTCATGGAATAGGTGTTGGACATGCCAGCGATCAGGGTTGGGACGGGGAGCATACCCCAGAAAAGAACACATAGGGAACATTCGCAGATTCGAGAAGCCCCGGCGCGGCAGGAATGTAAGCCTCCGGCCTGGACCGCAGTCAGGCGACTTGTGCGGTTTGGTCGTATTGTTGCGGGCGAGGGCCGTCTGACGCAATGGGTTGAGGTCGGCCAAGACGCTGAACCGTAAAGAGCGAGTATCGTTGACTTTGAAGCCATCGGTTGGAATGCTCACAACGTCGGTAATCCCCCCTGCCACAATGGGGCCGATTTCTTCGAGGAACCCAACGCGGACAAATCCTAACGCTTCGTAAATTTGAAAATGCAAGTCATTGATTTCATTGACTCCAAAAAAGTGTCCACTGTGGACACTCCTTTCGAGGCCCCTCCGACCACCCCGCGCGGCCCCCTCGCCCTAGCGCTTTTTCGGACGCGGCGGCTTCTTCGTCGGGTCCTCGATCCCCATTTCCCAGTCGGAAGAGAACTCGCGCGTGCGGATCAGCGCCATCACCTCTTCATCCGAGGCGCGGCTTTCGCCCAGCCAGACCGAGATGTCCTCTTCCCCGTCCAGCAGCAGCGGCATCCGGTCGGTGATGGACGAGATCATCTGATTGGCCGGCACCGTCACCTGCACGAATTCACACTCCGGGCCGCGGCCCACATCAAAGGCGTCGAAGATCACACCCAGCACCGCTGGACGGCCCTCTTTGTGGCGCAGGGTCCATTGCTGGGTCCAGGTCTTGCCGGTGCGCTGGCCATCCTCATAGGTCAGGGGGAATTCCTTGCCCTCGTTGAAGGTCTTGGCAAAGGTGATGCCCCGGCGCAAATGAAAGCCTTCGGTGAAGGTGCGCAACTGATGCACCGTCTCGCCCCGGGCATGCATGTGCCTCGGCACGCGCCGGGCCAAAGGTGCGCGGTCAGTGAAGCCCCAGATCATCGGAGTGATGATCCGCTCGCCCTGCCCGTCCAGATGCACCACCGGCACCGCCCGCATCGGCGTATAGGTCCGCACCTCGTCATCAATGCGCGCGGTGAACAGCCGCGAGAAGTCGTAAACCTCGCGCCAGGAGGCCATCTGGGTGAACTTGCCGCACATGAGGTGCCTCGGGACAGGTTGCGAACGCAGGCTCTCCATACCGCAAACCGCCCCGCTTGCCCACCTCGCCCCTTGGGCCAGACGCTGCGCTTGCCAGCCGGGATACTCGGTTCAAGCCCATGGTGGACTTTCACAGCGACTACTATGCTGGCGTTACTGACCCGAGACAGGAGCCGAAGCCAGCATGGAACCCAAACTGGAATTCGTCTCTGCCTTGCCCGATCCGGCGGCCTTCGAAGTCATGATCCGAGAGTATTGGCACCATATGACCGGACTGTTGCTCGGTGCCGGCGGGCCACGCGAGAACGCCGACGACATCACGGCAGACACAATGTTGCATATCGGGGACATGGCGCCGCCCAAAGGGCGGATATTGCTCGCCACGTCGGACGAAGGAGACCTCCTCGGCTGCGGCTTTATCCGGGTGATCCGCCCGGACGCCGTGGAGTTCAAGCGGATGTATGTCCGCCCCAGCGCAAGGGGGATGGGCCTTGGCCGGCTACTGTTCGAACACCGGGTCGAAGAAGCGCGGCGCATGGGGTGCAAGACCCTGTACGCTGACACGGTCAAGGGGAACCGGGCGATGCTGTCCATGTATGAGAAGTTCGGGTTCACCTACATTCCCCGCTATCCGGAAAATGCGAATGGTCCGGAACTGGAGCCGTTTCTGGTCTACCTCAAACGCGACCTCGCCTAGATCGGTCAGGCAGACCCCACCAATGGCACCCGCCCCTAATCGAGATGCAACTTCGCTTTGATCGGCAGATGGTCGGACGTGCGGCGCGCCAGGGGCGTGTCATGCACCGCCTGTTCGCTTAGATGCGCCGGCGCGCTGACCATCATCCGGTCCAGCGGCATCACCGGATAGCGTGCGGGATAACTTGGCAGCGCCACGGACGAGCGGAACACACGCGTCAAATGGTCCATGGCGGAACTGCCCGCCGCGCGCCATTCGTTCAGATCGCCCATCAACAGGGTGGGCCGGTCGTCCATGTCCTTCAGCAGGTCCAGGATATGTCGCGACTGCGCGGCCCGCGAGGTTGGCAGCAACCCCAGATGCGCGCCGATCACCCGCAGCGGCCTGCCCGCCTGGCGCAGATCGGCGATCAGGGCGCCGCGCGGTTCCATCCCCGGCAGGTCGATGCGGCGGACATCCTCGAGATCGGCGTCGCGCAGCAGCAGGACATTGCCATGCCAGCCATGCGCCGGACCGGTTCCGGGCACGGCGACAAGCCCGTGTTCGCGCGCCAAAGCCTCCAGATCCAGCAGACCGCGGCGGGTGCCGAACCGGGTGTCGGCCTCTTGCAGGGCCATGATATCGGGAGCAATCTCACCGATCACCGCGGCGGTCCGGTCCAGATCGCGTCGCCGGTCAGAGCCTACGCCCTTGTGGATGTTCCAGGATGCGACGGACAGGCCACTCACAGCAGCGGCCCGACAATGGCCAGCGTGTTGTTCCAAAGCCGCCTGCCCCAGCTCCAGGCCTTGACCGCTTCGCCGGTGATCCGCGTGCTGCTTTCCACGAAGTTCAACTGGCGGGTTCGCATCATGGCGGTCGCCCCGACGTCATGCAGCAGTATATTGTTTTCGAAGTTCAGCGAGAAGCTGCGGCAATCCATGTTGGCCGAGCCGATCAGCGTCACTTCGCCGTCGATGGTCACCGACTTGGCATGCAGAAGGCCGGGCCGAAATTCGTAAAGCTTCACGCCGGCGTCGATCAGATCAGCATAGTAGCTGCGGCTGGCTGCGGCGACCGCGAAATCATCATTGCGCGCCGGCAGGATCAGCGTGACATCAACCCCGCGGTTCGCCGCAGCCCGCAGCGCCGACACCAGCGAATCGACCGGAACAAAGTAGGGCGTCGTCACGATCAGTTCGCGCTGCGCGGCATACATCACGCTGGCGAACATCTCGGGCGCCGCCGACGGGCGGTCGGTCGGGCCCTGCGCGATCACCTGGGCCGGAAACCCGGGCCCCGGCGGCGGCATCGGGGCCATGACCAGGGCGCGCAGATCATCCTGCGGCATCTCGGCCATCCAGTCCCCGGCGAACAGAAGCTGATTCTGCCGCACCACAGGCCCGGTGAAGCGCATCACGGCATCGACCCAGGGCGCATATTTCGCCTTGGGCAGAAACTCAGGATCGGCGCAGTTCTGGCTGCCGCAATAGGTGATGGCATTGTCGATCACCACGATCTTGCGGTGATTGCGCAGATCGACCCGCCCCACCAGGGATCGCAGGATCACATTGCCGATCGGCAAGGCGCTGGCCAGCCTGACCCCCGCGTCCCGCATTTGCGCCCAAAGCGGGTGCGCGATGATCTCGCGAGAGCCAAGGTCATCCGCCATTGCCCGGCAAATTACGCCCCGCTGCACAGCCCGGATCAGCGCCTCTGCCACCCGGGTGCCATTGCCGTCGGGCAGCCAGATGTAAAACAACAGGTGCACATGATCCTGCGCCGCATCGATATCAGCCACCATGGAGCTGGTCGTATCCTCGGCATCCGCCATCAGCCGGGCGACATTGCCTTTGACCGGGGGAAAGCTGCTGATGGATTGGCCGACGCGGAACAACATGGCATATCGATCCTCGGGACTTGCAAGGTCAACCGACGAATCTTCTGCGGGCACATCCACCGGCGGGGGCAGCAGCGCCTTTGCGGCCTGATGCTGCGCCAGCCTGCGCCACCCAAGCCGCGTTTCGCCCAGCAGCAGATAGCTGACCATCCCCAGCACCGGAACGGCCAGGATCACCACGATCCAGGCCAATCGAGACGTCGGCTCGCGGTGCGGCCGAAGCAGAACCCGCGCGATCAGGACAAGTTGAAGCAGCGCATGGAAATAGACCATCACCGGGCGACCTCCTGCTGGCAAAACGGTTGCCCGTCAACTCTGGCCGTTGATCCTAGGCTGGCTTGGCGCGATTGGCTATCCCGCCTTGGACCTGGCTTTGTTGCGACACAGTCCATCTGGAAGAAACCACTTTGACCGGCGCAGGGCTGGCCACCACCCGGACCCCATCACTGGATCTTGAAGCGGAGATGCCATCGCCGTGAGCCACCAGCCCGGCAAATCACCAAAAGAAATCTGCCAGAGTGTTCGGCGCCAAATCTGCTTCAGCGACGCCTCAACTTACCTCCGCCACCATCTCGATAGCGCCGCAGGGACATTCGGCGGCGCAGATGCCGCAGCCCTTGCAATAGTCCAGATCGATCGTGAACCGGTTGCCCGGGCCCAACTTGATCAC
>JANLQT010000154.1:0-11330 GCA_031368035.1 Rhodobacterales bacterium
CGGGACGCATCCGGACCTTTGGGGTCGGTATAGCTGCCTGCGGCCCGGCCACCGGCCCAGGCATGTCCGGCGCCGGTGATTTCCCAATGCTCGACCATGACCCGGCCATCCGGAGCGGCCAGCGTTGTCCTTTGGTACGGCCGCCCACCCGGCGAGTTGCCGCTGTGGGTGCTGGATTTCAGACGGGCGCCCGCGCCCGCCGCCTGCGCCTTGACCGCTGTGCCGTTGTCAGGATGCACGGTGCTGTCGGCCAGACCGTGAAACACGATGGTCGGCAGCGGGCGTGCGTGCGCCTTTCCGGCGCTGCCCGACCGCATCGCCGAAAACGCGGAAGGCACGTCGCGCGCGGCGCCGCTGGGCAGCCCCGAATGCACGCCGACCGCGGCGTAAATGTCCGGATAAGCCGCGCCCATGATCGCCGCCGCGGCACCGCCGGCCGAAAGGCCGGCGACATAGACCCGCGCCGGATCGGCCGGATAGTCGCGCAGGATGTCGCCGGTCAGGCCCGCGATCAACGCAGGCTCGCCCTGTCCGCGCGCCTGATCTTCCGGCCTGAACCAGTTCCAGCACTTTTGCATGTTGGCGCCCGAAGGTTGGGCCGGATAGGCGATCAGGCAGCCGAACTCTTCGGCCAGCTCATTCATGCCAGTGCCAAGCGCGAAATCTTCCGGGGACTGGGTGCAGCCATGCAGCATGACGATCAGCGGCATCAGCTCGTTCGGGCGCGTTGCCGGGACATACAGCAGATAGTCGCGGTTGCCGCTTGGCGAGTGGTGGGTCAGGGCCCGAAATTGCGCCCCGGCCGCCACCGCCACCGGCAGGTGCAGGCCCGGCGCCGGTCCCGGCATGCCGCCAGCTGCGATATTGCGTAAGGTCGCGGCCAGACCGGAGTGCGGGGGTTTTGCCAACCGAGGCCGCACAGGCGGCGTCGTGGGCGTGGCCGGGGTGGCTGCCGCGTCGCCAAGCCAGGTGAACTGGCCGTCAATCACGTCGCGCTCACCCGCATTGGCGTCCTGCGCGCTTTTGTTATGCGTCTGGGCACCCGCCCCCGGCGCGCCAAGCAGGGACTGGATCATCGCTGTCGCCTCTGCCAGCTTGCCCGCACGGGTAAGGGCGGTCGCTTTGGTCATGCTATCGGCCAACGATTTGGCGGCCAACGATTTGGCGGCCAGCGATGTCGGGGCCAGCGATGTGGGGGCTAAGGATTTGGTCATCGGGTGCCTTCAAGCGATGTGAGGTCAGGAAATCCGGTCAGCAAGCACGGCCTTGACCGCATCGCTGGCCTGAAGCGCGCCCAGAACCGTCAGGGCAGATATTGTCTCGCGCGCCAGTTCGGGCGTCACATCGGATGCGATGATGGCCAGACCCAGAACGCGAATGTCCAGCATCTGCCCCGCAGCACGCGCGAGCATCAATTCGTCGGCAGACACCCGGCGCAAGCCAAGGTCCACGCTTTTGCGGATGGCGGCCTGGCGCAGGACTTCGGCATGGCGATCGATCTGGTTGCGGATCGCGGTGCGGATGAAATCGGTGCGGTTGGAATAGAACCCCTCCTGCACCAGCAATTCGACCTGGCCAAGATCGACGAAGCCAAGGTTGATCGTGATCTTCTCGGACTCGGGGATCTTGCCTGGCAGCGCCAGTGAGGTCTTTTTGGTCATCGTCGCGCCACCTTAACCATCTGCATGGATGGTATATGGATGGTTTGTGGATGTAAGCAAGTCAACCGCGAAAATTCTCTGTCCATATCCCGGCCAATAGAAACGAGTGCCGGTGCGCCCCCAAACGCGGCGTTGCCGACGCAGCGTCGGGGCTCGGCGGACTCATGTCCGGACCATCGGCCTTCAGGGTGCCGTGGACGCCAGTCTGCCGGTGGGGATGGCAACGCCGCAGCCACTGGCGTGGGCAGGCTCTTGCCGCTTTGCCCTGCAGGACAGCCGGCGGGGGGAACAACCCGCCCCCGCCTCGCGTTTGATTTAAACACAGAGCGGAGTTTCAGCCATGAATGACCAACGGAAATCAACCAATACCCTCGTGTCCTCGGCAAATGTCGATGGAACCGATGTTTACGGCCGCGACGGCGCGATCGCGGGCACCATCGACCACCTGATGATCGACAAGATGTCGGGCAAAGTGGCCTATACGATGATGAGGTTCGGCGGCTTTCTGGGCCTTGGGGCCGCGCTTTATCCGGTGCCGTGGAATGCGTTGACCTATGACACCACGAAGGGCGGCTTTGTGACTGACATTACCCCGGCGCAGCTGGAAGCCGCGCCCATGCGTCCCGAGCGCTGGGACACCGACCGCGACTGGGAGCGTAGCACCCACGATTATTGGGGCCAGCCCTACTACTGGATGTAATCCCGCCAGAAGCTTCGGGCGGCATGAAGCGGGCCCCTGCGGCCCGCTTTTTCATGCGCGGGCGGCCGATCGCCCGACCGTAATGGCGAACGGCAGACAGACCTTGCGAAGCGTCCCGGGCGCCCGTGCAGCCGGATTTGGCGCAGGGCAAAGATCGGCGCGGCCGGGAACCCGACCCCGCGTCTGCGCGTTTGGGACAGGTACAGATGGAGGCTGAAATGACTTGGGAAGCTACTGAAGCCAAATGGAACCGCTCCACACGGCGCATGATCGGCGAGGGGCCCGTCCCGCCGGACCCGCGCCCTGCCGAGCCGGGCGATCCCATGCCCGATGATCCCGTACCCAATGATCCCGCCGATGATCCCGCTGACGACCCGCCGCCGCAGGAAATCCCGATGACGCCGCCGATGCCCGATCCGGCGCCCGACCGGGCGTGACGCCCGCGTCCCGTGCCGGGCGGGACTTGGCGCCCGGTCATTGGGGCCGCACTGACCAAAAAAAAGGCCCCGCAGGGCGCGGGGCCTTTTGGTTGCGTGGGGCCATCGGCCTATTCAGCAGCCATCGCCATCTGGTTGACCTCTTCGGCCACCATTGAGAGCGCGTCGTTGGCGGCATGCTCTTCGTCCAGCGTCTGCTGCAAAAGCGGCACGGCGGCGTCATGGCCCAGAAGCTCGGCCCAGGTTTTCAGCGCGCCATAGCGGGCCATCTCGTAATGCTCGACCGCTTGGGCCGCCGCCGCAAGCGCCGCGTCCAGCGCCGGGCTGCCCTTGTACGCCTCCATCACTTCGGCGCCTTCTTCCAGGATGCCAAGGACGGCCGGACAGGTCTTGGCCTGCGCGCGCGCGCCAATGATTTCGAACACCTGTTGCAGCCGGTCCACCTGACCTTCGGTTTCCTGCAAGTGCTTGGTGAAACCTGCCTTCAGCTCGGGCGATTGCGCGGCGCGGATCATCTTGGGCAGCGCCTTCAGGATTTGCCGTTCGGCAAAGTAGATGTCTTTCAGGGTATCGGCGAACGCGGTCGCCAGGGTCTTGGGTTGCATGGGACTCTCCTGGATGAAAAGGGTGGCCGCCAACCCGGGCCTTGGGTCAGCGGCTGGAAGGATCGGGTTACGATCCGCGGGTCTTGTCAGCGCTGCGATTGGGCGCAGAGTGGCTGTCGTCCTTGGCTTTGGCTGAGGTGCCGCTGTGGCTGGCGCCCGCCGGTTTGGACGCGCTGTGACCCATGTCCGCGGGTTTGGACGACTTGGGTTCTGCCGCGCCGTGCGAAGCCTTGCTCGCCGAAGCTTTTCCGTCCGAAGCCATCGCTCCCGAAGCCTTACCCATCGAGGACTTGTCTGCGGGGGACTTGTTCGTCGAAGCCACGTCATCGCTGACGAAACGGCCGTCTTCGTTGCGCTCGCGGTCGGTATCGGTTTTGGGCGTCATTTTGGTGGTGTCGGTCATGGTGGTTCCTCCGTGGAAGTGGCGCTGGCAGGTCAACCAGCGTGCAGGAAAAACGCCGCTGCGAAGGGACAGTTCCTGCAAAAAGTGCCGAATTGCTGGGGATTTCGTGGTCCTGCGGATCAAGGCGGTTTCTTGCTGACAGCGGGAAAGCCATCGGCGGAAAAGCGGCGGTCAAAGCCCTCAAGGGTTCTGGCAGGCGCATCTTCTTGACGAAAAAGGGCCGCCCAAGCCGGGCGGCCCCTGACACTCTCTGGGATCGTGGCTCTAACGCCGGTAGGCAAAGCCCCCGAAAATCCGGGCCTCGTCCCGATGGCGTCCGCCGCGCACGGCGCCGACATAGGCCGCTGCCCCGGCGACCATGGCGCCAGCAGCAAGCAGGAACGCCGTCAGGATGGTGCTGACGCGCGCCAGTTCTGCGGTCTTGATCGCCAGGGTCTTTGCATCCGCCTCAAGTTGCAGGGCGGCGGCCTTGGCGTCGGCTTCGGCCTTGGCAACCTTTGCCCCAGCCGCCTGCGCCGCCGTCACGGCGGACTCGACCTTGGCGGCGGCCTCTGGCTGCGTGACGCCCGCATTGGCCATCACGGCGCTTTCCAGATAGCTGCGCTCGGTGTCACTGATCGCGCCGGTTGCCACGACATTGCCAAGAATCCCGGCCGCCTCGCCGGCCAGATCGGCGGTGGTGGTCGCGCTGCCCATGCCGCCGGTGCCGGGCGCGACTTGCGCGGGCCGCAGCAGTGCGCTGGTCACATAGGCCATCGGGTCCGGCTTGGCCGCGCCCGGCACCATGACGCCCGCCGCCGTCAGCGCGCCTTGTGCCGCGCCGCCCAAGGCAGAGCCGGCTGCCGCAACGACATTGCCCGCAGCCGCCCCAGCCGAGGAGGCAAGCGATCCTGCGGTGGACAGCGTGGTGGACACGGCCGAGCCAAGCACCAGCACCGAAACCACGATGCCAAGACCCCAGACCACAAGCCCATTGATCCCGTCACGCGCCGTGATCTCGTCGGCGGTGGCCGTGTCGATCCGGCGGCGCATCCGCCCCGCGATATAGCCGCCGGTCATATAGCTGCTGACCAGTGTCACCATGATCCAGACCGCGGTTACGATCACCATGAAGTTGAAACTGCCCGCGCCCGGTTCGGCCGAAATGGTCGACAGACCCAAGGCCGCGCCAAATCCGGCGAACACCGATCCGACTGCCACCGCGACGACGCTGCCCCCCAGAATGGCGGGCCAGTCCATGTAATGCCCCTCGGCCGCTTTGATCAGGCCGGGCGCGCGGTTCATGTCTTCGTTGCGTTCCATGTGATGTATCCCCTGATTTTGGCGCTTAGCGCAGGCCGATGAGCGACAAGACCGCCAAGACAACGACGACGAGGCCGACAAGATAGATGATGCTGTTCATTTGCTTTCCTTCCAAAGCTGCGCCGAAGCGGCGGCACGCGAAGTCCAAACAACCATTCAGACCGGTTTTAGTTCCAGATTGGCCACAATGCGGCGCGGAACCTTTGTCGAAACCCCGCGTTCAGACCCTGTGACGTTCATCCGCCGGATGGCGCCAGACGGGCCCTCCAGCCGCGCTAGGGTTTGAAACTGCTTTCGGCTGGGGTCTCTGGATAGGGCAAGGCATCGGTTTTGAAAGGACCCCTCATGGTTACTCCGACGCGGCAGACCGCAGATTTTGACGCGCTGATCTCTGTCACGGGCGAGGGCGGCGAATTTCACCAGCACCGCGCAGCGACGGGGGAAGCGCTGACCACCGCGCAGGGCATCGTCATCTCTGACAACCAGAACTCGTTGCGGGCCGGCGCGCCCGGACCGACGCTGCTGGAAGATTTCGCCCTGCGCGAGAAGATCTTTCATTTCGACCATGAACGTATCCCCGAGCGGGTCGTGCATGCGCGCGGCTACGGGGCGCATGGCAGGTTCACCTGCACCCGCGCGCTGACCGATGTGACCCGCGCTGCGCCGTTCGCCGAGGTTGGCAAACAGACCGAGGTATTCGTCCGGTTTTCGACGGTAGCGGGCAGCAAGGGCTCACCGGACCTGGCCCGCGACATCCGCGGCTTTGCGGTGAAGTTCTACACGGGTGAAGGCAACTGGGATCTGGTCGGCAACAACTGTCCGGTGTTCTTCATTCAGGACGCGCTGAAATTCCCCGACCTGATCCATTCGGTAAAGCCCGAACCGGACCGCGACTTTCCGCAAGCCGCCTCGGCGCATGACAACTTCTGGGACTTCATCTCGCTGACCCCGGAAGCCATGCATACGATCATGTGGGTCATGTCAGACCGCGCCTTGCCGCGCTCGTTCTCGACCATGGAGGGCTTCGGCGTTCATACCTTTCGCTTTGTGACCCGCGACGGCGACAGCACTTTCGTCAAGTTCCATTGGAAGCCCCGCATGGGCCTGCAATCGGTGGTCTGGGACGAGGCGGTCAAAAGCAACGGCGCAGATGCCGACCGCCATCGCCGCGAGTTGTGGGATGCCATCGACCGGGGCGATTTCCCGGAATGGGATCTGGGCGTCCAGCTGTTTGACCAAGACTTCGCCGACAACTTCGCCTTCGATATTCTGGACCCGACGAAACTGATCCCGGAAGAGGATTGCCCCGTCGAAATCATCGGAACCATGCGCCTTGACCGCGCCGTCGACAATTTCTTCGGCGAAACCGAACAGGTGGCGTTCTGCACCGCCAATGTCGTGCCCGGCATCGACTTCACCGATGACCCCTTGCTGCAAGGGCGCAACTTTTCCTATCTCGACACCCAGATCAAACGCCTCGGCGGCCCGAACTTCACCAAACTGCCGGTCAACGCGCCGAAGGGCTGCCCGGTCAGCAATTACCAGCAGGACGGCCATATGCAGACCGCGCCCCGCAAAGGCCGGGTGAACTATGAACCCAACGGCTGGGGCGAGGGCCCCCGCGCCGACCCTTTGGACGGGTATGTCAGCTACCGCGCGCCCCTGGCCGGTGAAAAGGCCCGCCTGCGCCCGGCCAGCTTTGCCGACCATTACAGCCAGGCCCGGCAATTCTACCTCAGCCAGACTGCCTCCGAACAAGGCCATATCCAGTCCGCGATCGTGTTCGAACTGTCCAAATGTGCCGAGCCTGCGATCCGGATGCGCATCGTCGCGCATCTTCTGAACATCGACCAGATCCTTGCCGAAGAGGTTGCCCGTCGGCTGGGCATCACCGCAGTGCCGCCCCCCGCCCCGACGAGCCAGGCGACGCGCAAGGACCTTGCCATCTCGCCCGCGCTTAGCATTCAGGGCAACCCTCCGGACAGTTTCAAGGGCCGGGTGCTGGGCGTCATGCTCAGCGACGGATTTGACGGCAAAGTGCTGACGGCGCTGGAGGCCGCGCTGAAGGACGCGGGCGGTCTGATCAAGATCATCGCCCCCGCCATCGGCGGCGTTTTGTGCAGCAAAGACCACCTGCACGCGGTGGACGAGCGCATCGGCGGCGCGCCCTCTGTCCTGTTTGACGCGGTGGCCGTGCTGCCGGGGCGGGATGACCTTGCGGCCAATCCTGCGGCTGTGGCTTTCCTGTCGGACGCGTTCACGCATTGCAAGTTCATCGGCTGGTCCATCTCGGCGACGGGGCTGCTGGGGGCCGCCGGGCTTTCCGGGGACGAAGACGCGGCGATGCAGGGCCTTCTCGACACGGCGGACGCCGGGGCTTTCGTGACCGCCTGCGCGGCCTTGCGGCACTGGCCAAGAGAACTGCGTTTCTCTCAATGATCGCCTGAAAAAGGATCACTCATGACAAAGTCAAACCAAGACCTGCGGCGCGCCAAGCCGGGCGTCATTGACCAGCGCCAGCAACAGATCGACCCGGCGGGCAAGAACCGGATCGACCCCGACCTCCGTCCGGATGCAAATTCAAAGCAACCCGGTGGCAGCGATCCGGCAAAAGCCAAACCCGCCCCTGACGCGGCGGCCACGCCCGCCCGCGGCGACTGAGCCGCGGCTGTCCGCCCGGCCCCCGGCATCCCCGGGCCGGGAGGCAGACCGCGCGACGTTCCCCGGTCAGTCGGACGACTTGATCCGCTGGCACAGAGTGCCAACCGCGATCAGAAGATCGTCCCGCCCGAATGGCTTGGCCAGGATCGGCACCGCGCTGTGCTGTTTGGGAAGCGCTTCCGGGCCATAGCCGGTGCAGAACGCGAAGGGCAGGCTTCTGCCCATCAAAACATCCGCGATCTCGTCAACGGGATCGCCATTCAGGTTGGCGTCGATCAGCGCCACGTCAAAATCCGTGCCTTTAACCAACTCGCGGGCCCGCAGCAGGCTGCGGGCCGGGCCGACAACGGTCATGCCCTCGTCCGATAGAAGTTCGGCAATATCCATGGCGATAAAGGCGTCATCCTCGACGATCAGAATCTTGCGGCCCCGCAGGTTGTCAGGCCCGGCTTGCTTTGGCGGCGAGGGCGGATCCTTCAGCTTCTGCGCCGCCAGACTGGCCAGTTTGCGTCGTTCCTTGGCACTTAGCGGCAGGCGGATCTGGCAATATACCCCGCTGCGCAGAAATTCGACCCTCGTGCTGCCGCCGCTGCTGGCCAGGGCCTCGCCGATCAAGGTCGAGCCAAAGCCCGCACGGGCCGGAGCGAACAGGTTCTGAAGCCCGCTTTCCCGCCAATCGATCACCAGTTCGGGATTTTCACCCTGCGAGACCACCCAGTTGATCGCCAAAGTCCCGGTGGAAATGGACAAGGCCCCATATTTGCGCGCATTGCTGGCCAGTTCATGCAACACCAGCCCAGCCTGAATGGCCGTCTGCGGTTCCAGCCGGACATCGGGGCCGGCGTGCACGATCCTGCTGTCTTGGCGGCCAAGGATGACCTGTTCTTGCACCAATGCGGCGATGCCAATCTCTTTCATTTCGGCACGCACCAGCAGGTCATGCGCCCGGGCCAAAGCATTCACCCGCCCGCTGAAGCCCTCGATGAATTCCTGTGGACTGGCCGAGCGGCGCAGCAATTGCCTGGCGATGGCCTGAATGGTGGCCAGCGTGTTCTTGACACGGTGATTAAGCTCGTTGAACAGCAGCCTTTGCAAGTCCTCGCTGCGTTTGCGTTCGGTGACGTCGCGCCCGACTTTCGAGACGCCGACAACGCGCCCGGTGCGGTCGCGCAGCGGCGATACCGTCAGCGACAGATGCACGCGCTCGCCCTTTTTGGTCAGCCACTCGGTGTCGAAATGCTCGATGCGCTCTCCTCGGCGGATCTTTGAGATGATCTCGGTTTCCTCATGGGCAAGCTCGGTCGGGATGATTTTCTGGATCGATTGGCCGATCATTTCAGCTTCCTCAAATCCCAGGATGCGCGTGGCGGCGCCATTCCATGAAGTGATGATCCCGTCCAGCGTCTTGCTGATGATGATATCATCCGAAGACGAGACGATGGCGGCAAGGCGTTCCAATTGCGGATCCCGATGATTCCGCTCGGTCAGCTCGACCAGCAGATTTATCGCCCCGGTGATCTGCCCGGCCTCGTCTCGCACCAGATTTGGATAGGTCATGACGGAGACGCGCGATCCGTCCGGACGCTCTGAAATCGCTTCGGCGCCGATGACCGGAAAGCCTTGGCGCAAGGTGACGGCGAGCGGTCCGTCCTCAAGCGGCAGCGGCGTGCCGTCCGGCAGATAAAGTCGCCAGGCGCCACACCATTTCTGGCTGCCGAGGTCCGGACGATACCCCCACAACGCGGCAGCGGCAGCATTGTAAAAGGTCAGATTTCCGCTGGTGTCCGTGGTGTAGACCGGGACGGCCAAGGCAGCCAGCGAGTCGTTCTTGAATGACATGACGAACCCCCGGGGCCGCGTGCCCCCGCCCGGAATCGGGCTGTCTGATGCCAACGCATTTGGAGTGTCACCCGTTCCGAACCCGCTGGCCAGACCCGACGTAACTGTGCGGCCAGACCTGACGTATATCTGTGCGGCCAGACCTGAAGCAACTGTCCGGGCCGGCCTGCTATTTGCCGTTTGGAACGACGCGCCATACCTTGTTGCCGACATCATCCGCAACCAGAAGCGCCCCGTCGCGCGCCATGGCAACGCCCACCGGCCGGCCCATCGCTTGACCCGAGGCGCTGACAAATCCCGTCAGGATATCCTGCGGTGCGCCGAGGGGTTCGCCCTTGGCAAAGGGCACGAACACGACCTTGTATCCCGACTGGGGCACCCGGTTCCAAGAGCCATGCTGCCCGACAAATGCGCCGTTGGCATAATGGACGGGAAACAGAGTGCCGGTGTCAAAGGTCAGTCCCAGCGACGCCGTATGGGGGCCCAACGCATAGTCGGGCACCTTCGCCGCCGCGACCAGATCGGGCCGCGGCGGCTGCGGCCGGATATCGACATGCTGGCCATAATAGCTGTAGGGCCAGCCGTAAAAATCGCCGCGGTGCAGCGCGGTCATATAGTCGGGCACAAGATCGCTGCCGATCTCGTCGCGCTCGTTCACCGCCACCCACAGGGCGCCGCTGTCCGGCTGCCAGCTAAGCCCGTTGGGGTTGCGCAGGCCCGAGGCAAAGACGCTGACCGCCCGCGTCCCCAGATCAACCTCAAGCACATCGGCGCGGCCCACCTCGGCCGCCGTGCCGTTCTCGCCGACGTTGCTGTTCGATCCGACCGTGACGTAAAGCTTGGTCCCGTCCGGGCTGGCGATGATGTCCTTGGTCCAGTGGTGGTTGATCGGCCCCGCCGGCAGCTTGACGATGGTCCGGCCCGGCCCGGCAAGCGACAAGGCTCCGGGAACATAGGCAAAAGCCACAACGGCATCGGTATTCGCGACGTAAAGCGTGGCGCCGATCAGGGCCATGCCGAACGGCGAATTGAGGTTGGACAGATACACCGATTTCGTTTCAGCAACCCCGTCGCCATTCGCATCGCGAAGCAGCGTGATCCGGTTGGCACTGGGCACAGCAGCCCCTGCGACCGCCATGACCTGCCCCATCACCCAGCCTTTCAGGCCAGAGCCGGCATCATGCATCGCCGGGGCGTTGCTTTCGGCCACCAGAACATCGCCGTTGGGCAAGACATGCAGCCAGCGCGGATGATCCAGACCGCCCGCGAATTCATTGACGGCCATGCCCTTTGCCGGAACCGGCGTGGCGCCTTTGCCCCAACCGGACGCAGGCGCAATGTTGACCGTGGGCAGCAGTCCGGGGTTCGGCTGCGGCAAGGCGGGGTCTGGTCCATACCCCTGCGCCACATTGACGGTCGCGGTTTCGCAGGATGCCAGCAGGAGCCCCGACAAAACCAGCGCCACAGGGATCGCGGCACCAGCGATTGATCGTTTCATGGAGGCGGTCCTTGGGTTGCGCAGGGCATCGGGCGCGTTGCGGCCCAAGGCTCGCTGGGTTGCGGTTGGTCAGTTCATGTGTTCCGGCAGCGCCGCGACCTGATCTTTCGTCAAAGGCGTCGTGGCATGGACCACGCCGCCGTCATCGCGCATGAAGTGCAGCTGTCCGATCGTCATCGCCACCGGTTTGGCGCCGATCCCCAGGAAGCCACCGACATTGACAA
>JANLQT010000218.1:0-2319 GCA_031368035.1 Rhodobacterales bacterium
CCAAAGCCTCCTGATAGGCCGCCGAGTGATAGCACTCAACCGCCTTCTCCAGGCTCGAAAACCGCGCCACGACATTGCGGGGCCGGTCGTTCCCCTCCAACTGGACATACCGCCCGCCGCGCGCCAGAAACACCCCGCCATGCGCCGCAATCGCCACCCCGGCCCGCTTGGCATATTCGCCATAAGCCGCGGCATCGGTGACCTTCACATGCGCGATCCACAAAGCCGTCGCCATCCTAGACCTCCAACGCGGCTTCGACCGCCTTCAGCGCCGCATCCGCCAGCGCAATATCCGCGCCCCCGGCCTGCGCCATGTCCGGCCGCCCGCCGCCGCCCTTGCCGCCCATCGCCTCCGCTGCCGCCTTGACCAGCGTCACGGCACTGATCCGCCCGGTCAAATCCGCCGTCACCCCCGCCGCCACCGCCGGCTTGCCGCCAGTGTCCGCGATCAGCACCACCGCGCCCGACCCCAGCATCGCCTTCATCTCGTCAATCATCGGCGGCAGGTCCTTGCCCGAAACCCCGGTTAACACCTGCGCGATCAGCTTGACCCCGCCAATCTCGCGCACCTCCGGCCCGCCGGATTTACCGCCCATCGCCGCCTCACGCCGCAGGGTGGCCACCTCGTTCTGCAAGGCCCGCCGTTCCGCCATCAGCGCCTTGATCCGCCCCGCCAGATCCGCCGGAACTGCGCCCAAAGCCTGCGCCGCCGCATCCAGATGCGCGTAATTCTCGCGCACATCCTTCAGAACGCCCTCACCCGTGATCGCCTCAATCCGCCGGATGCCCGAGGCCGAAGCACTTTCCGACAGGATCAGGAACGAGCCGATCTCACCCAGACGCCCCACATGCGTGCCGCCGCACAGTTCCAGCGAATAGGTCCGCCCGTCCGCGCCTTTTCCCGACCCGTCCAGCGCCCCCATCGACACCACCCGCACCTCGTCGCCGTACTTCTCGCCAAACAAAGCCTGCGCCCCAAGACCCCGCGCCGCATCGGGCGTCATGATCCGCGTCTCGACAGCGGTGTTCTGCCGGATCAGGGCGTTCACTTCGGCCTCAACCGTCGCCAATTCGGTGGGCGTCATCGCATGCCCATGCGCGAAGTCGAACCGCAGCCGGTCCGGCGCGTTCAGACTGCCGCGCTGCGCGACATGGGTGCCCAGCGTGCGGCGCAGCGCCTCGTTCAACAGATGCGTCGCCGAATGGTTCGCCTGGATTTGCGCCCGCCGCGTGATACTGACGTCCAACTTCGCCGGCTGGCCCTTCAGGATCGTGCCTTCGGTGACGCGGGCAATGTGGATGAAAACCCCAGCCGTCTTGCGCGTATCCGTGACCTCCGCCAGCCCGGTCTGCGTGCGGATGAAGCCCTGATCCCCGACCTGCCCGCCGCTTTCCGCATAGAACGGGGTCTGGTTGACGGCGATCTGCAGCACCGCACCCTCTTCGGCCGCCCCGACCGAAACGCCATTCTGGACCAGCGCCAGAATCTGCCCCTCGGCCGTTTCGGTGTCATAGCCAAGAAATTCCGTCACGCCATGCGCCTCGGCCAGCTCCAGCCAAATCGTCGCGTCCGAAGCCTCGCCCGACCCCGCCCAGGACGCCCGCGCCTTCTTGCGCTGCTCGTCCATGGCCGCATCAAACCCCTGCACATCCACCGCGCGGCCCTGCTCGCGCAGCGCATCCTGCGTCAGGTCCAGCGGGAAGCCGTAAGTGTCATACAGCTTGAACGCCGCCGCCCCCGGCAGGTCCGCGCCGTCCGGGAGCCGCGCGAGTTCGTCGTCCAAAAGCCGCAGCCCCCGGTCCAAAGTCGTAATGAAGCGGGTTTCCTCCAGCTTCAGCGTCTCTTCGATCAGGCTTTCCGCGCGCACCAATTCCGGATAGGGTCCGCCCATCTGCCGCACCAGCGCCGTCACCAGCTTGAACATCACCGGGTCCTTGGCCCCCAGCATATGCGCATGCCGCATCGCCCGCCGCATGATCCGCCGCAGCACATAACCGCGCCCCTCATTCGACGGCATCACGCCGTCCGCAATCAGGAACGAAGTCGCGCGCAAATGGTCAGCGATCACCCGGTGATGCACCTTGCCCGCCCCATCCGGATCGGTGCTCGTCGCATGGGCCGAGGCCTCGATCAGGCTGCGCATCAGGTCGGTGTCGTAATTGTCGTGCTTGCCCTGCAACAAGGCGCCGATCCGCTCCAGCCCCATTCCGGTGTCGATCGACTGCATCTCCAGCGGCACCAGCCGTCCATCAGCGAACTGCTCGTT
Organism: Rhodobacterales bacterium; assembly: GCA_031368035.1. Taxonomy (GTDB): domain Bacteria; phylum Pseudomonadota; class Alphaproteobacteria; order Rhodobacterales; family Rhodobacteraceae; genus Stagnihabitans. The sequence continues at coordinate 2,268 of JANLQT010000218.1, forward strand.
CTGCATGAAGACGTTGTTCCAGATCTCGATGAAGCGGTCGCCATCCTGATCG
>JANLQT010000238.1:0-13850 GCA_031368035.1 Rhodobacterales bacterium
CGGCATGGCCGCAAAGGCCGAAGATCTGGTGATCTATCACACCTGGTCTGCCCCCGCCGAAGTCGGCGCGCTGGGCGTTTTGCGCAAAGCGCTGGAGGCCGGGGGCGATACCTGGACCGACATTGCGATCCCGCATGACACCGGGTCCAACGTCAGCCTGATGAACCTCGTGACCGGGGGCAATCCGCCCAACGTGTTCATGGAAAGCAGCCCCGGCGTCTACCGCGATCTGACGGCGCAGGGCCTGGGCCTGCCGCTGACCAAGTTCATGACCGACAACAACATTGTCGAACACTACCCGGTGTCGGTGGCGAACTCGATCACCGTGGACGGTGAGATCATGAAGGTGCCGACCGGCATCCACATCGACGGCATGATCTATTACAACATGGCCGTCGCCAAGGCCGCCGGAGTCGATCCGACTGCTTGGAAAAGCTTCGACGAGATGTTCGCCGACTTCGACAAGATCAAGGCGGCGGGCTATATCCCGATCGCCATCGGTGCGCAGCAATGGCAGGTGGGCTATCTGACCCATGCGCTGGCCGCCGCGCTGGAAGGGCCGGCGTTTTACAACAAGATCTACTCCGGCACCGTCGATCCTGCCGCCATCGACAGCCCCGAAATGCGCAACCTTCTGGAATGGCTGCGCAAGTTCCAACAAGCGGCGGATGAAGGCTCGGTCAACCGCGACTGGAACGTGACCACCAACACGGTGATCACCGGCAAGGCGCTGATGCAGCTGCATGGTGACTGGATGAAGGGCGAATGGCGCGGCGCGGGCAAGGTCGCGGGCGTCGATTTCGGCTGCATCACCCCGCCCGGCGCCAAGGCGCTGGCAGTGACGGTGGACAGCTGGGGCCTGCTGGGCGGCCAGTCGCCTGAAAAGACGGCAGCCGAACTGCGCTTTGCCGCCATCGTGGCGGACCCCAACGTGCAGGCGGATTTTGCCGCGATCAAGGGCTCGACCCCGACGCGTCTGGATGCGCCGGCCGACAAGCTGGACATCTGCTCGAAAAACGTGCTGGCGGCTTTGGCCAATCCTGACACCCAGGTGCAGAATCCCAACTCGATGGTCGATGCCGACTGGATGTCCTCGCTGTGGGACGTCTATTTCGGTTATTGGAGCGATCCGACCATGACCGTCGATGCGGCCATCGCCAAGATGAAAGAGAACTACGACACCATCCTGAACTGATGGCGTCACCGGTGCCCCGCCCCTTTCGGCGGGGCACCAACCCCATCCATTGCGAGGCCCTCATGGACACCCGACTTCTGGACGAAGACCGGGTCATGCAGATCTGTTTTGTCACGCATGACCTTGAAAAATCCGCCCGCTGGTTTGCCGATCTGACCGGAAAGCCCATGCCGCAGGTCGGCGTCGCGGCCAGCCCCGAAACGGCACAGGCGATCTACCACGGCCGTCCCTCTGCCGTCGGCTGCCGCCTGATGATGTTCGAATTCGGCAATATCGACGTCGAGTTTCTGCAACCCGGCCCCGAGAAAAGCGCCTGGCGCGACCTGCTCGAAGAAAAAGGTCCCGGCTGTCACCACATCGCCTTCAAGACCCGTAACCTGACCGCCCGCAATGCCTATCTGGAATCCAAGGGCCATGCCCTGCTTCAGCGCGGAGAGTTCGACGGCGGCGGCGGGCGTTATGCCTATTACGACACCGTCCCCGACCTTGGCCTGATGATCGAACTGCTGGAGTTCGACCGCGACAAGGCCCCCCAGCCATGACATGGCCCATCGCCTACCAGCTGTATTCCTCGCGCAACTTCCCGCCACTTGAGGCGCAGTTGCCTGACCTGAAGGCGATGGGCTACGACGCCATCGAGCCCTGGCTTCCCGCTTACGAAGCGAGCCCACAGGCTTTCCGCGACGCGCTGGACGCCGCCGGTCTGAAATGCTTCGGCTTCCATATGCCGCTGGACGGTCTGATCCATGACCCCGCCCGTTTCATCGACATCGCGCTGACCCTGGGCGCCAGCACCCTGATCCCGCCCTGGATCGACCCGGCCCGCCGCGAGAACACCGCCGCCTTCTGGTCCGGCATCGGCGCCGCCCTCGCCAAGGGCGCCGAACAGGCCGCCCGGCATGGCCTGACCGTCGCCTGGCACAACCACGATTTCGAATATCATCCCCTGCCCGATGGCTCTCGTCCCATCGACCATATCCTCGCGCCCGAGGCGGTGAAGTTTGAAATTGACTGTGGCTGGCTCACCCGCGCCGGGGTCGATCCCAAAGCCGAACTCCTGCGCTACAAGGACAAGATCGTCATCATCCAGACCAAGGACACCGCCCCGCCCGGCACCACGGCCGAGGACGGCTGGACCGCGACCGGCGACGGGATCATCGACTGGGCCGCGCTCGTCCCCCTGTTCGGGCAAACCGCAGCGACGCATCTGGTGACCGAACACGACAATCCCGCCGATTGGCGCGCCTTCGCCCGCCGCTCGATCGACCACCTGCGGCGCATCACGGGCTAAGTTGGCGCCCGGCCCGATTTCGCACGGCCAACGGCCCGCTTCCACCGCGCCGCCTGGGCCGCGCGCTGCGTTTCTGGCAGCGCCGGGTGAAAGACGCGGGGGGCCGCCCCGCTGGCCACCGCTTTTGTGCCGCCTTCCATGGACGAGAACGCCATGCTCGCAACGCCCAAGGCCCCAACTTCCCCGATATCGGCGCGCAGCACCTCGCGGCCCAACAGGTCGGCCTGCAATTGCATCAGAAAATCGTTCCGCGACGCCCCGCCATCGGCCCGCAAGCTTTCCAGCCGGGCGCCCACATCCGCCTCCATCGCCGCGAACACATCGGCAATCTGAAAGGCAATCGCCTCGAAGGTCGCGCGGGCGACATGGGCCGGCGCCGAGCCCAGCGTCAGCCCGTCAATCGCGCCGGTCGCGTGATCGTCCCAGTGCGGCGCCCCAAGGCCAGCCAGCGCGGGCACGAAGGTGACGCCGTGCGACCCGGTGACCGTCTGCGCCAGATCGGACAGCGCCCCTGCATCCGCCAGGCCCAGCATCTTCGCCATATAGGCCGCCGCTTGGGCCGACACCGTGATGTTTCCCTCCAGCGCATGGGCGGTGCCGTCGCGCGTCGTCCAGGCGATGGTGCCCGACAGACCATGGGCCGAGCCGACCCGCCCTGGCGTCAGCGTCATCAGGGACGAGCCGGTGCCATAGGTGGCCTTCACCGTGCCGGGCGCGCGCACCCCATGGCCGTAAAGCGCGGCATGGCTGTCGCCCATCATCGCCAGAACCGGCACGCCCGCTGGCAAGTCCGTGACACCCCAAGCCGTCTCGCCAAACCGGCTGTCGGACGGCATCGGAGCGGCCAATGCGCCCATGGGCACATTGAAAAGGTCGCAAAGCGCCGCGTCCCAAGTCAGCGTCCTGGTGTTGAACAACTGGGTGCGCGAAGCGTTGGAATGGTCGGTGGCAAAGCTTTGGCCGCCCGTCAGGTTCCAAAGCAGCCAGGCATCCACCGTCCCGGCCCGCAGATGGCCCGTTCGCGCCCGCTGGGCTACGGCGGGCACATGGGCCATGACCCATCCCAGCTTGCTGGCCGGAAACAGCCGGTTGATGCCAAGGCCGGTCGCCGCGACCACATCAGGATCATGGCCGCCAGCGATCAGCCGGTCGCAGATATCGGCGGTCCGGCGACATTGCCACAGGATCGCCGGACAGATCGGCATCGAGCTCCGCGCATCCCAGACCACCAGCGTCTCGCGCTGGTTGGCAATAGCGACCGCGTCAATCGGCATGCCGCTGGCCACGATCCGGGCGATGACGCTTTGCACCGAGGCCCAGATCGCCTCCCCCGATTGCTCGGCCCAGGCGGGCTGCGGATAGACCGAGGTCAGGGGCGCGCTGGCCGGCGACAGCACCCTGCCGTCCTCGGCCACCAGCAACGCCTTGGTGTTGGTCGTGCCCTGATCAATCGCCAGAACGCTGCGCAGGTTCATCTTAGCGCCCGGCCCATCGCCCGGTTTGCTGCGGCGGCAATACCCTCGGCGGTCAGTCCGTTTTCGGCGAACAGCCAGTCCACGGGCCCAGTTGGCTGAAAGCCTGCAAAGCCCATGCGCTCTACCGGAACCGGGCGGTTGGCTGCCGTCAGTTCTGCCACGGCCCCGCCAAGCCCGCCCCGAACCGAAGCTTCTTCGACCGTCACGATGGAACCGGTTTCGCGCGCAGCCGCCAGCACGGCCGGCTCGTCCAGCGGGCTCAACGTCGCCATGTTCAGCACGCGCGCCGCAATGCCCTGCGCTGCCAGCCGGTCTGCGGCGGCCACCGCCAGATGCACCATGGTGCCGCAAGCGATCAGCGTCACATCCCCGCCCCACCGCAGCACTTCGGCCTTGCCCGGCCGGAACTCCCGGCTGGCCAGGTCAAGGTCGGGCAGCGGCATCCGCGACAGGCGGATATACACCGGCCCCTCATGCGCCGCCGCCCATTTCACCGCTTCCGCCGTCTCCCAGCGGTCGGCGGGCACGACCCCCGTCAACCCGGTCAGGGGGCGCAGCAAGGCGAGATCCTCGATGGAATGGTGCGTCGGGCCCAATTCGCCATAGGCCACCCCCGAAGACTGGCCGACCAGCTTCACGTTGAACCCGGCATAGGCGATGTCGGCCTTGATCTGCTCCAGCGCGCGCCCGGTCAGAAAGCACGAGGCGGCCGAGACAAAGGGGATGCGCCCGCCGTTGGCCAGCCCCGCATCCACGCCGACCATGCATTGTTCGGCAATACCCACATTGATTGTTCGGCCCGGAAACTTCTTCTGAAACCCCCCGAGTTTCGACGATCCGATGGAATCATTGACCACCACCACGATGCGCTGATCTTCCGCCGCGAGGGCCTCGATCGTGGTGGCCCAGGCGTCGCGGCAATCGTGAAGTCCCTCGGCGCGCACAGCATCGGCAGCCATCAGACCAGCTCCTTCATCGCGGTGGCGAATTGTTCGGCATTGGGCACGCCGTGATGCCACTTGGCCTGGTTTTCCATGAAGGACACGCCCTTGCCCTTCACGGTGTTGGCGATGATCGCGCGCGGACGGTCCCCCGGCGAGGCGGACAGGGCCGCCAGAAGCGCCGCGATGTCATGTCCGTCCAGCATCTGCACGTCCCAGCCGAACGCCGCGAATTTGGCGTCCAGCGGGTCCAGCCCGTTGGTTTCCTCGGTGCCCGCGCCTTGCTGCAAGCGGTTGCGGTCCACGATCCAGGTCAGATTGCGCAGGCGCCGGTGCCCCGCCGTCATCGCGGCTTCCCAGTTCGAGCCTTCCTGCATCTCGCCGTCGCCGGTCAGCACAAAGGTGCGGAAAGCGGCTTTGGTGATCTGGCCGGCAATGGCGATGCCGGTGGCGACCGGCAGGCCATGGCCAAGAGGTCCGGTGTTGGTTTCCTCCCCCGGCAGATAGTTGCGGTTGGGGTGGCCGTTCAGCAGGGACCCCGCCTGCATATAGGTCTTCAGCCAGGCCTCGGGAAAATAGCCCGCAGCGGCAAGTGCCGTGTACAGCGCCCCGGTTGCATGACCCTTGGACAGGATGAAGCGGTCGCGATCCGGCCAATCCGGCCGGGCGGGATCGTACTTCAGCACGCCGAAATACAGCGTCGCCACGATGTCGATGGCCGAGAAATCGCCGCCCGGATGGCCAAGCTGCGCTGTATGCACCATGGAAAACGCGGTGCGGCGCATCCACAGCGCCTTGTCCTTGATCCGCGCGACGGGGTCATTGGCAGGGGTCATGCGCAGGTCCTCAAAACCGGTTCGGCAGGGCAAACCGCGGCTCGGGCGCGGCATTGTGATGATAGGATGGCCAGTTCAGATAGCGGGTCACCGCCTCGTTCACGACATCGGCGTGATGGCCGCGCACCATGGCGACGTGATGCTCGAACCCGTTTTGGGTCACGAACCGCATCAATTCGCGCAGGCGGGCCACCTGTGTCACCGCGATGCCGCCGTCCATCGGGAACGGATCGTCGGTGAACGCCCCCTCGCCCAGATAGCATTTCAGCGTGCCCGCCCGGTCGTCCGAGGACAGCCGGAAAAAGGTCATCTGCCCGGGTTTGACCTTGCCTTTCACCGCGCCAAAGCACTTGGACCGGCCGATGCTTTCGCCCAGAACGTCCAGTTCGGAGATCTCGGGCGTGACGCCGATAAAGCTTTTGGGGAAGTTGCCGCAATGGGTGCAGACGCACTTGTCCGCCTCGCGCCCGTAGTTGTTGTTCCAATCCAGAATGGCCGGCGGCGCGCCCGAAGCCAGCGCCAGCGCATACATCGACAGCGCCCCCATGATGTCCACCTCGCAGGCGCTTGGCATCAACTCTTCGCCCATCATCGACTTGGTCACACAGGTGGCGCAGCCGAAATTGTCCTGCAAGCTGCGCCAGCACTGGATGGCGCTGGCATCGCACCCGGTCTCCTCGATCCAGCGGTGACGGCCAGGGTCCACTTGGCCTGCGTCAGGATCTGCACGGGTTTGATATGGGCAGGGATGGTGCCGTAAGCCTTGATCCGCTCCATCTTGGCCAGAAGCGCCGGCTCGTCGTCGCGGATCGCCCCGGCAGCCCCCATCATCTCGGACAGATCGACGGTGACAACCGTGATGCCCGCCGCCTGCAACAGCTTTTCCGAATAGCGCATGGTCTGGAAGGCCCCGGTACGCGCGCCGATAGCGCCCAGCCGCGCCCCGCTCAGGCCGCGCACCGTGCGGCAGACCCGGGAAAACCGCTCCAGATCCGCGCCAAACTCGGCTCCGCCGGTGTCACAGGTGTGCGATGTGGTCTCACTGAAGGGCACGCCATATTGCCAGAAGTTGTTGGACACCGAGATCTTGCCGCAAAACGCATCCCGGCGCTCGTGGACCGAGACCTTGTCCACCTCGTCATTGCTGGCCTGCAAGAGGATCGGGACATTCAGCTTGGCGCGGCTGACCAGTTCGGCAATGGCAATCTCATCCCCGAAGTTCGGCAGGCAGATCACCAGACCGTCGATGTCTTCGGCATGGACGCGAAAGTGGCGCGCGTACAGTTCCGCATCCGCGATGGACTGCACCGCCCCGTTCGCCGTCGCTTCGAACGGCAGGAAAGGACCCCGACCCCAAGCCGCTCCAGATGCGCCAGCACTTCGGTGCGGGCCTCCCGGCACGACACGGGCGAAAAGAACGCGCGGCTGCCGATCACCACGCCGAGCGTGATCTTGCGGCGAATGGTCAGAGTCATCTTCCCCCCCCTTTTTCGAGATGCGGCCCGCCAGAATCGCCGCGTACCACTTTCGATTGATTTCATTTGTTGCGCTTTCCAGTCATCTTGGCCAGATCACGCAAGTAAATCCACCTAAAACGCCGCCTTCCACCCCCGAAATCCCCCATCTGGCCAAAAGCTTGAAATTCCATGGGAATGATTTACAAGCAAACGAAAGAGATCGAAGCAATCCCGCAGCGGTCCCGCACGGAGGTGCCTTTGGCCCAGACCCGCTTGCCCCTGCGAGACCCGTCTTTGGCGGGGCTTCTGTCCGAGCCGCGTCGTCGGCGCGTGCTGGAATGGATCGAGGAAGAAGGCGCGGCGCGGGTCCGCGATCTGGCCGCCGCCTTCGCCGTGTCCGAAGCGACGATCCGCCAGGACCTGGAGCGGCTGGAAGGCGAGGGCCTGATCACGCGCGAACACGGCGGCGCTTATCTGAACGCCGCGCCCGTAGCGCCGGGCAACCTTGTGCTGCATCATCAAGAGAACATGGACAAGAAAGCCCGGATCGGCGCACTTGCGGCCAGCCTGGTGAAAGATGGCGAAACGCTGATCCTTGATGCCGGAACCACCACGACCGAGATCGCCGTCCGGCTGGTGGATCGCAAGAACCTGACCGTGATCACCAATGCCCTGAACATCGCGATCATTCTGGGGGCGGTGCCAAGCTTGGCCGTTCACATGCCCGGCGGTCAGTTCAAATCTCCGACCCTGTCGCTGTCCGGCGACGCCTCGGTCGACTATTTTCGCAACATCTTTGCCGGAAAGCTGTTTCTGGCCACCGCCGGCGTGTCGCTTGACAGTGGCCTGACCTACCCCAGCTTTGCCGATCTGCATCTGAAACAAGCGATGATCAAGGCGGCAAGCCATGTCTATCTTGTGGCGGATTCGACCAAGATCAACAAAACCTCCTTCACCCGGCTGGGTGCGCTTGATGTGGTGCAGACCTTCATCACCGATGCCGGCATATCCGATGCCGATGCCACGGCATTCGAAAGCCGGGGGATAAAGCTGATGATCGCGGGCTAGGTCCCGGCCCCCACCGCCTGACCGTCCGCCTCGGCGAACAACAGACGCGAGTCCAGAATGATCGTGGTTGTTCGCAGCAGATGGTCGCGGATCGCCCGCCGCGCGGCGACCTTGTCCCGCGCAAGGGCGGCATTGGCGATGGCATCATGCTCGGCCACGATGTCCCGCGCGCCGCGCTCGATCGGGCCGGACAGGCGCCGATAGCGTTCGGATTGCATGTAAAGTTGTCGCCGCAGGCGCAGCCACCAGTCATTGGGGCAGGCCGCGGTGATCTCGTCGTGGAACTTCTGGTGCAGGTCATGCCACTGCAGGGCTTCCGGCGTTCCCGGCCGCATATAGGCGTCGCCCAGCGCGCGCAGCTTGTGTTGGGCCGAAAGGACGCTGCCTTCCCAATCCAGATCGCCATGCGCAATGGCCAATTCAAGGCAGGTCGCCTCGACCTCGATCCGCACCACGGTCAGATCTTCCAGATCCTTGCGCGAGATCGGCGCGACGACAAAGCTTTTCTGCGGTTCGGCCACCACCAGCCCGTCGGCGGTCAGACGCGACAAAGCCTCGCGCACGGCGCCGGTGCTGGCGTTCAACTCGCGGCCCAGATTGTCGATGATCAGCTTCTGGCCGGGCGCGAACTCGGCCCGCACGATGGCATCGCGCAGCAGATCATAGGTGCGCGCCGTCCTGCTTTTGTGACTGACTTCAGCCTTCATTGCCGACCTCACCTAAACCGCGCCTCATCTGTCCGAACCGCCTCCTATGGCCTCTGCCGCCGGGTTGGCAACAGCGACCAGCCCAGATGCCGCTCGATCAGCCCCCAGAACCCAGCGCGCGAGAAGGTCATCACCAGAATCCCGACAAAGCCCAGCACGATCAGATAGATCGTGCCCTGATCCACCAGCAGCTCGCGCAGGAAGAAATAGACCAGCGTGCCGAAGATCGCGCCCTCGATCCGTCCGATGCCGCCGATGACCACGATGAAGATCACGATGGCGGTCCAGTCGTTCAGCGAAAATCCCGCATCGGGAGAGATTCGCAGCTTTTGCAGGAAGATCACTGACCCGACCGCGCCGGTGGCCGCCGCGACCCCAAGATAGGTCAGAAACCGCGTGCGCCAGATGTCGATGCCGAGGGATTCCGCCGCCAGCGTGTTGTCGCGCAAGGCCATCAGCGCCAGCCCCGCCTTGGACCGGATCAGCGCGTAGGTGCCCGCCAGCACCCCCAGCCCCAGCGCCAGAATGACCCAATAGACCACCCATTCTCGCAATTCGCGCGTGGGCGCGATGCTGGCCACCGCCTTGGCTGGCAGTGACATGCCCGCCCCGGCCCCCAGCGAGGGGATGACGGTGAAGATCAGGCTGACGGTTTCCGCCGCAACCCAGGTCCCGACCGCGAAATAGGCCCCCTCCAGCCGGAACAGCAGCGGCGCAAAGATCGCCCCGGCCAGCCCCGCCGTCACCGCCGCCAGCGGGATCGCCAGCAGCGGCGGCATCCCGAACCAGATCACACAGATGAACAAGGTATAGCCGCCAAGCCCCAGAAACGCTTGCTGCCCCACCGACACCAGCCCGGCATAACCCGCCAAGAGGTTCCACAGCACCGCCAGCGCCATGTAGGACATGATCTCGCCGATCAACCGCAGATCGGCCCGCCCGGCCCACCAAGGGGCGGCGCCAAGGATGATCGCAACAAGCACAAGCCCGATGGTGACGCGAAACGCGGAAGTGGACATGGCCTAGTTCATCCTTGCAAACAGCCCGCGCGGCCGGACCGCGAGGACGATGAAAAAGACCAGATGCCCGGCAAGGATCTGGAACGACGGCGAGATTTGCGCGCCAAGGCTTTGCGCGACACCCAGCACGATGCCGCCCGCCAAGGTGCCCCACAGGCTGCCTAGGCCGCCGATGATCACCGCCTCGAACCCATACAGCAGCCGCGCCGGCCCGGCATAAGGATCAAAGCTGGACCGTGCCGCCAGCAGCACCCCGGCAATAGCGATCACGCCGAAGGACAAAGCCATCGCCAAACCAAACACATGCCGCGTGTTCACGCCGATGGTTTGCGCAGTTTCCTGATCATCCGAGGTGGCGCGAAACGCGCGTCCCATCGCGGTGTTGAAGAACACGAACTCCAGCCCCGCGATCAGCGCGATGGCGACGCCCAGCGTGATCAGGGGCAGAACGCCGATCTGCTCTCCGCCGATCTGTATGCTGGCGGTTTCGATCGCCCCCGCGCTCAGCCGCTGCGAATCGGTCGAGAACACCGCGAGCAGCCCGTTCTGGATGATCACCGCAAAGCCGAACGTCACCAGAAGCGGCGGCAGGATGTCGAGGCCCAGCGTGCGTTGCAACACAAAGCGTTGCAGCACATAGCCCAGGCCCGCCATCAGCGGCACCACGATGACCAGCGAGACAAACGGGTGCAGGCCGGTCAGGCTGACCACCGACATGGCGACATAGGCCGCCAACACGATGAAGTCGCCATGCGCGATGTTGACCAGCCGCATCACGCCGAACACCAGGCTCAGCCCCGCGGCGAACAGCGCGTAGAGCCCGCCCAGCAGCGCCCCCTGGATCAAGATTCCGGCCCAGTCCATCGCGCTATTCCCCGAAATAGGCAGCGGTCAGCTGCGCCTTGGTGAAGTCCCTGGCAGGTCCGGACAAGACGACACGGCCCTCGTTCAGGCAGACCAGCCAGTTCGCCAGCTTGCGCACCCGGTCCACATCCTGCTCGACCACGATGGCCGAAATGCCGCTGGCGTTGATCTGCGGCAAGGCGGCATAGACGTCATTGACCACGATCGGCGCCAGCCCCAGCGAGATCTCGTCGAACAGGATCACATCCGGGTTGGCCACCAGCGCGCGGCCAATCGCCACCATCTGCTGCTGCCCGCCCGACAGAGAGGTCGCAGGCGCCCCGCGCTTTTCGCCAAGGATCGGGAACAGCTCGTAAATCCGTCCCACTGTCCAGTCGCCGCGCCGCCCGTGCTCGGCGGCGAGTTGCAAGTTTTCCGCCACCGACAGCGAGCGGAACAGCCGCCGCCCCTCGGGCACCATCACGATGCCCAGCCTCGGCATCGCTTCGGCGCGCATATGGCCCACGGGGCGTCCCCGGAACGACACCATGTCGCGGCTGCGGGGCAGCAGGCCAAGGATCGCCCGAAACAGCGTCGATTTGCCCGCGCCGTTGGCCCCGACCAGCCCCAGCACCGACTTTTCCTCCAGCGCGAAACTGACGTCGAACAGCGCCTGAAAATCGCCGTAGCCGGTGGACAGGTGATCGACGGACAGGATCGGATCAGCCATGCGCGGCCTCCAGATCTTCGGCATCGGGGCCCAGGTAAACCGCCGCCACATGCGGGTCCTTCATGATCTGGTCGGGCGGGCCTGCGGCGATCACCTTGCCGAAATCCAGCACCATGACCTTGTCCACCACCGCCAGCAGCGCGTGCAGCACATGTTCGATCCAGACAATCGTGGTGCCCGCCGCGCGGATTTCCCGGATAAGATCAACGAGGGACTTGCATTCCGCCTCGGTCAATCCGCCCGCAATCTCGTCCAGCAGCAGCAGGCTTGGTCCGGTGGCCAGTGCCCGCGCAAGTTCCAGCCGCTTACGGTCCAGCAACGTCAGCGCCCCGGCCAGCCGATCACCGACCCGGCCCAGCCCGCAGCGGTCCAGCGCCTCGGCGGCAAAGGGGCGCGCTGCCGTCTCGCTCAGCTGCCGGCCGAACGCCGCCGCGATCAGCACGTTTTCATAAGCGGTCATGCCCGAAAACGGCTGCGGCACCTGAAAGCTGCGCGCCACGCCCAGATGACAGCGTTGCCGCGCGTTCAGCCCGCTGACATCGGTGCCAAACAGCCGGATGCGGCCCGCATTGGGCTGCAAGGCCCCCGCCACAAGGTTGAACAGCGTGGTCTTTCCCGCCCCGTTCGGCCCGATGATGCCCAAAGCCTGCCCCTGAGGCACGCTGAACGACACATCCTGCATGACAACCAGCGCGCCAAAAGCCTTCGACAGCCCTTCGACCGCCAATGCCGGATCGCCTTGCGCCATGAACCTGCCCCTTCTTCTGCTGGGGTCATCCTAGTTCAAAATGCACCTTAGACAAGATAATATATTTTGTGTTGTTTCATACAGTGACCTGTGCCAGTCTCGATTCTGCCGAGTCCGCGGCCCGCCAAAGGGGCGTCCGGGATAATGGCATCAGGCGCGGCGGGATCCGGGGCAGCATCGACCTTGGGCAAGGCCAGGCAAGCCGATCAAAAGGGAGGTCAGACCATGTCACGTTACTCCAAGTCACTCTGGACCCGCCGCCGCGTTCTGGGCGCCAGTGCCGCGCTGGCGGCGCCAGTGATCCTGCCGCGGATGAGCTGGGCCGCCGGCAACGAAATTCGCATTGGCTGGGTCAGCCCGACCACCGGCCCCATCGCCGGTTTCGGCTCGGCGGATGATTTTGTCATCGGCGGGCTGCAACCGATGCTGGACGCGGGGCTGGATATCGGGGGCCAGCACTACAATCTCAAACTGATCCGCAAGGACAACCAGTCCAACCCCAACCGCTCTGCCGAAGTGGCGTCCGAACTGATCCTGAAGGACGAGGTGCATCTGATGCTGTCGTCCTCGACCGCCGACACGGTGAACCCGGTGTCCGACCAGTGCGAGCTGAACGGCGTGCCCTCGATTTCCGCCGACACGCCGTGGGATGCGTTCTTCTTCGGGCGCGGCGGCGATCCGGCCAAGGGCTTTGACTGGACCTATCACTTCTTCTGGGGCGGCGAGCAGGTCATCAACTCCTACGCCTCGCTGTGGGAGCAGATCCCGAACAACAAGAAGGTCGGGCTGATGCTGTCCAACGACAGCGACGGCGTGGCGATGTCGAACCCCGAACACGGCTTTGCGGCGCAGTTGAAAAGCCACGGGCTGGAGGTCGTCGATCTGGGCTTCTTCGAACCCTTGTCGAACGACTTTTCCGCGCAGATCGGCAAGCTGAAAGAGGCCGGCTGCGATCTGATGACCGGCATCTTCCTGCCGCCGGACTGGACGACGTTCTGGGTGCAGGCCAAGCAGCTTGGCTTCAACCCCAAGGCCGCCACCATTGCCAAGGCGCTGTTGTTCCCCTCCTCGGTCGAGGCGATCGGCGACCCTGCGTTCGGCCTGTCGACCGAGATCTGGTGGTCGCCCGGCCATCCGTTCTCTTCGTCGCTGACCGGAACCTCGTCGGCGGATTATGCCGCGCAGTTCACCAAGGAAACGCAGCGCCAATGGGTGCAGCCGCTGGGCTTCAAACATGCGCTCTTGGAAGTGGCGATGGACGTGCTGAAACGGTCCACCGATCCGACTGATCCGGCCGCCATCGTCGCCGCGATCAAGACCACCGATCTGAAAACCCTGGTCGGCCCGGTGAATTTCGCCACCGGCCCGGTGCCCAACGTCTCGCCCACCCCGGTGGTGGGCGGCCAATGGATCAAGGGCGAGACGTTCCCGTTTGATCTGAAGATCTGCGAGAACAAATACGCGACCGACATCCCGGTGCAGCAGGCGTTCCAGACGCTGGCCTGACCCAATGGCGGCGGACCGGGTGCCCGGTCCGCCG
>JANLQT010000251.1:0-9909 GCA_031368035.1 Rhodobacterales bacterium
TGCTCGACCCCGCGCCCGGCCAGCACATCTTCCACGCTGGCAAAGCCATGCGCGTGCGGGCCATAAGCTTCGATGAAACTCGCCAGCCGCGCGATTTCCGCATTGTCGATCGGCATCGAGATATGCCCGCATTCCGATGGCGGCACGATGCGCCCCCAAGGCGTGTCATGCACGGGTGCCGCATTGACGCCGGTGCCGAGGCCGACGACCAGCATCGACCCTTTGGTCTCGCCCTGACCCACCAGCACCGGACGCAGATTGCCCGGCGCGATCTGTCCCAAAGCCTGCCCCTGCGCCTGCAGATCGTTCAGGATCGCCACGCGCGAGGCGCCCGTCGCGCGCACCAGTTGCGCATGGTCGATCACCCAGGACAGGTTGGTCATCTCGGCAACCCCGTCCTTCACCGGCCCGGCCGCCGCCACGCACACCCCGTCAACGCCAGTCAGCCCGGCCTGATTCAGATAGCGGCGCAGCACAGGTTCCAGACTGGCGAATTCGGCGTTGGGGAACTTGGCGATGCTGGAGTTTCGCACCGCGCGCCCGTCGGCCAAGGCGACGCGGGTGTTGGTGCCGCCGATATCGGCCAGAATGACCAGGGGTTCAGACATGGGCGGGCCTCAAGAGTTGCGGGCGATGGCGCGGGCCAGCGCATGGTAGGAAGATTTCGGCACCCGTTCCAGCGTGTTGAAATCGACATGCACCAGACCGAAGCGCTTTTCATAGCCCTCGGCCCATTCGTAATTGTCCAGCAGCGACCAGTAGAAAAAGCCCTTCACATTGGCGCCCTCGGCGATGGCCTGCCTGGTCGCGGCCAGATGCGCGAACAGATACTCCTCGCGGATCGCGTCACTTACCGCGCCATCTTCCAGCACATCGGCATTCGCCATGCCGTTCTCGGTGACATACAGCGGCAGATCACCCACATAGTCGCGCGCCATCCGTGTCAGGAAGCCTTGGAGGCCGGCCGGATAGATCTCCCACCCCATCTGGGTCGTGGGCAGGGTGGCGTCAATATTGCGGCCCGAAGGCCAGGGCGTGCCGGGCGCTGCCGCGACGGTATGGCGGGTGTAGTAGTTGACCCCCAGCCAGTCGAGCTTTTGCCCGATCACCTCCATATCGTCCTGCCACGCCTCTGGCATATGCGAAGAAAGCCCCGCAAGCGCCTCATCCGGATAGGATTTCTTGGTGATGCCCTCGATGAACCAGCGGTTCATGATCGCGTCCCAGGTTGCAGCGGCGGCCTGATCTTCCGCGCTGCCCGATGCCGCCTCGGTATGGTCGAAGTTCAGCACGATGCCGAGGTTTTTCTGCCCCATCCCCCGCATCCGCTCGACCCCAAGGCCGTGCGCAAGCAAAATGTGATGCATGGACCGAGCCGTCGCGCGGATATCCCGCATTCCGGGCGCATGGATGCCCCAGAAATGCGACAGCCATGAGACGCACCACGGCTCGTTGATCGTGGCCACCGCCTCCACTCGGTCGCCAAGACGGCGGGTGATCTCGGCGGCGAAATCGGCAAAGCGAAAGGCGGTGTCCCGGTTCGCCCAGCCGCCCTTGTCGGCCAGCGCCGAGGGCAGTTCCCAATGATACAGCGTCTGGAACGGTTTCAACCCGCGCGCCAGCATCCCGTCCACCAGCTTGTCATAGAAATCAAGCCCTTCCGGGTTGACGTTCACACCATCCGGCATCACCCGCGCCCAAGAGGTCGAGAACCGATAGGCGTCCATCTGCGCCTTTTGCAGCAGGTCCAGATCCTGCGGCCAGCGGTGGTAATGATCGCAAGCGACCGCGCCATCCTCGCCCCGCACGACATTGCCGGGCGTTGCTGCGAACGTATCCCAATGGCACGGCCCGCAGCCGCCGAAACTGGCGCCCTCGATCTGATAGGCGGCGGTGGCGGCGCCAAACAGGAAGCCCTCGGGGAAATCATACCGGGTCAGCATCGTCATCCTTTCGGCGTGGCAGAGGGGGCGGGTCCGGTGGACTGGCCCAGGATCAACTCGGCCTCCAGCAACTTGTGCTGGGGGGCAAGCCCGGGCTGGTTGATGACAGTCAGCAGCATTTCCGCCGCCAGCCGCCCCGCCTCGCGCACCGAAGAGCGGGTTGCAGTGAAGATCGGCAGATCATCGCCGTTGCGCAGATAGCTGAGGTCATCGTCGAACACGATCACCGACACATCGCGCCCCATCTTCAGCCCTCGCGCCTCGATCGCGCGGCGCACGCCCATGCCTTGCAACATCGAGGCGCACAGGAACGCCGTCGCGGGCTGGGCCAGGCTCAGGCCCGCCTCTGCCGCGCGCCAGCCGTTCACTTCGGTCATCTCATGCGCCGGATAGGTCAGGTCGGGGTCCACGCTCAGCCCCCGCGCGGTCAGCGCGTCACTGTATCCGGCCCTGCGGCGCAGCGCGAAATCCATCGTCTCGTTGCCATTGACCAGCGCGATGCGGCGGTGGCCAAGGTCCAGCAGGAACTCGGTCGCGCGCAGAAAGGCGCGGCGGTTGTTCACATCGACCCAGTTATAATCCACCTCGGCCCCGGTGGACCTTCCATGCACCACAAAGGGCAGTCCCATCTCTTTCAGCACCCGCAGGCGCGGGTCGTTGAACCGCACCGCCTGCACGATGACGCCGTCCACCGTGCCCCGGCTCATCAGGTCACGGTAGGCGCTCTCCTCGGCCTCGTCCGGCACGACCGACAGGATCATGTCATAGCCGTTGCGCATGTAGGTCTCACCCGCGCCGGTGATGAAATCGGCGAAGATCGGGTTCATCATCTCGGTCTGGACGTTCAGGGGAATGACATGGCCCACCGCCAGCGCGCGGCCGGTGGCCAGGCGGATGGCGCGGGCGTTGGGGCGGTAATTGTGCCGACGGGCGACCGCGATGACGCGTTCACGCGTGGCTTCATTGACCTCAGGATAGCCGTTCAGCGCCCGGCTGACGGTGGTGGGCGACAGGCCAAGCTTGGCGGCGAGTTCCTTGAGGTTCATCACTTCAAAACGGTTACGGCGTGGCAAAGGGCAGGTTGCGACGGGCGGGATCATCGGCCGCGAACGGCTCAAAGCGTGGTGATCTTCCGTAAACGATTTAGTTTGGCTTGGATAGATTATTTCTTGGGCATATCCTGACCGTCAAAGCGATTTGGCTTTGGAAAACTGTGGGATCAAAGCGGTTTGGCGACGGACGAGGAGTCTGGCACTAAAACCCAGGTCAGGAATCAGGGAATTTGCGCCAGGCCAAGGGCTGGCGGCGCGTTATTTTCTTGCCGTGAAGTCCTCGTTTGAACCTGAGGCAAACGGGGGGTATCCAGAGGTCAAAGACGGCAAGGAGGCATTGATGACTCTCGTGACGGATCAGATGGTGGCGGATTACCAGCGTGAGGGGGCGGTGCTGGTGAAGGGGCTGTGGGCCGACCGGGTGGACCTGCTGCGCGCGGGGGTAGCGCGGAACATGGCGGAGCCGGGGCCTTTTGCGTCGGAGAATCTGAAGCCGGGCGAGGCGGGGCGGTTCTTCGACGACTATTGCAACTGGGAGCGCATTCCCGAGTTTCGCGAGGTCATCATGGGCTCGGATGTGGCCGATGTGGCGGCGCGGTTGATGGGGAGTTCCTATGTGCAGATGTTCCATGACCATGTGCTGGTCAAGGAACCGGGCACCGCCAAGCCGACGCCCTGGCATCAGGATGGGCCTTATTACTTCGTCGGCGGGCGGCAGACGGTCAGTTTCTGGTCGCCGCTGGACCCCGTGAAGGAGGCCAGCTTGCGCTGCGTCGCGGGCTCGCATCTTTGGCCGCGCGAGGTGCTGCCGAAGCGGTGGCTGGCCGATACCAGTTTCTATCCCGACCCTGAAAAGTACATGCCCGTGCCGGACCCGGATGCTGAAGGGATGCGGGTTCTGGAGTGGGAGATGGAGCCGGGGGATGCCGTCGCCTTTGACTACCGCACCTTGCATGGGGCGCGGGGGAATGAGGCTGGGACCCGCCGCCGGGCATTTTCGCTGCGGTTGGTGGGAGAGGATGCGCGGGTCGTGGACCGGCCGGGGCGGACCTCGCCGCCCTATCCGGGGCATGGGATGCAGGCGGGAGAGCGGCTGCGGGCGGACTGGTTTCCGGTGCTGCGGCGGTAGGGCGTGTGTGCAAGAGGGGGTCTTGCACGCGTGCAAGAGTAGTTAACCATCTGAAATAGAACGATATCCTGTTTTTTGTTCAGAATCGGTTAACCACGATTTCCGTGCGGGCGCCCCGGGGGTTAAGGAACCACCGGCAAAAAACCTTCGAAGAAATTTGGGGCCCCGCCTTGCCGTCAGGACGGATTTGCCGCGGACCATTTCTGAAACTCGCCCATGGCATTGGCGCGGGGGAATGGCGGCTCTGGCACGGGCACGCCAAGGAAATCGCACAAGGGCTGCCATCCCGCGCCGATGGGAAACACCAAGAGGCGGCTTGCGGGCACCTCGGTCCTGACGCGGGCGACGTTTGCCTCATAGGCGGCGATGCAATTGTCCCGTGTCAGGGGTTTGCCGCCGAACACCAGCCGGGCGAGAAGTTGGCTGCCGGGCGCGGTTTCTTCCGTATCGGTGTCGGCCAGAAGGCGCGGCAGGATGGTGTCCGCAAAACTCGTCCACCAGCTTTCCGCCGTTCGCCAGGTCAGAACAACCTTGGCGTCGGGGAAGGCCGCGATCAGGTCGGGCCAGAACTGCGCCGTTGGCCAGTCCACACAGGAGCCATAGCCGCCGAGCAGTTCCGTCCAATCGGGCCTGCCTCCGGCGATGAAGCGTCGCCACGCCTGCTTGTGGTCTGGGCTCTCGACCAGTGCGCGCATGTGATGGCAGGGCCCGACGCCCAGCATTTCAAGCGCGACGCGCATCGAATCGGTGCCGGTGCGGCCAAAGCCGGCGCCAATGACGCGAAGTTTCGTTGGCATCACGCTTCCCTCTTCGTGGCCCGGTGCCGGGCGGAGGATGGGCCGGGATCGGGTTTCGATCAAGCGTGCTGATTGCGCGTCATCCGGGCGAGGCGCGCTGCGACGCGCTGGCCTTTTGCGCATCCCGCCCCTGTAGGATAGCGTGCCGCAAAAGGAGCCCGCCCATGCCCGCTGCCCCCAGACGTTCCGAGCGCCGCCCCCCGCGCTTTCCCCCGCCGCAATTTCCGGCCCACAAGCCCAAACTGTTTGCCACCACGCCCCCGGCGATTTTCTCGCCGATCCTGGGGCTTTTGGGCCTTGTGCTGGCGCTGCGGCAGGCTGCGGTGATCCTTGGCTTTGGCGCGGGGGGTGCGGAAGTCGCGGCGGGCGCGGTTCTGGCCCTGTGGGTCTGGGCGGTCGTGGCGATCAAGGTGAAGGGCTGGCGGCGACTTTCGGTCCTGCTGGAGGACATGCGGCCGCTGCCTGGGCGGGGGGGACTGGCCGCCGCGTCGATGAGCGGGATGGCGGCGGGGGCGGTGATCGCGCCTTATGCGCCGCTGGTCGCGCTGGTGCTGCTGTGGGGGGCGCTGTTTGCCCATGCGGTCCTGCTGGGCCTGCTGGCGGCAAGTCTGCTGCGACAACCTGCCGAAGCAAGAAGCGTGAACCCGACGCTGCACATGAGCGTTGTCGGCTTCATCGTTGCGGCCCCGGCCCTGGCGCGGCTGGGCTGGACCGCCAGCGCCACCGCGATCTTCTGGCCCTGTCTGGTCGCGGCGGTGCTGATCTGGGCCGCATCGCTGGTGGATCTGGCGCGGCATGTCCCGCCCGCGCCGCTGCGGCCTTTGCTGGCGATCCATGTGGCCCCGGCGGCGGTGCTGTCCAGCGCGGCCATGGCGCTGGAGATGGACGGGCTGGGCACGGGTTTGGCCGCGCTGGCGGTGCTGATCGCGGTGGGCCTGCTGGCGGCGGGGCGCTGGATGGTGCCGGCGGGGTTCTCGCCGATGTGGGGGGCCTTCACCTTCCCGCTGGCGGCATTGGCCAATGGTTTGCTGGCGCAGGGCGGAGCGGGGGTGCAGGCGGGGCTGGTGGTGACGGCGGCGGCGCTGGTGGCGGTGCCGTGGATCGCCTGGAAGGTGCTGAAACTGTGGCCGGGGGGGCGGCTGGCGCAAAAGACCGGGGCGGCGGAGGCTTGAGTGCCAGAGGCTTGAGTGCCGGGGGCTTGAGCGCTGGGGGCTTGAGCGCCGGGGGCGCCTTGCGCTGCCGAACCCTGGTGTTGACATGCAAACGCCGGACCCTTGGGCCCGGCGTTTGCATGGGTTTGACCCTGTTCGCGCTTAGTCGTCGCGGTGGACTTTCTCGCGCCGCTCGTGCTTTTCCTGCGCTTCCAGCGTCATCGTCGCAATCGGGCGGGCGTCGAGGCGCTTGAGGCTGATCGGCTCTCCGGTCACTTCGCAATAACCGTATTCGCCATTCTCGATCCGGCGCAGGGCCGAGTCGATCTTGGCCACCAGCTTGCGCTGCCGGTCGCGTGTGCGCAGTTCCAGCGCGCGGTCGGTTTCCTCGGACGCGCGGTCGGCCAGATCGGGGACGGCACGGGCGGAATCCTGCAGATTGTCGATGGTTTCCGAACTTTGATTGAGCAGATCCTGCTTCCAGGTGATCAGCTTGCGGCGGAAATATTCAAGCTGCCGCTCGTTCATGAAAGGTTCGTCTTCGGCAGGACGGTAGTCGTCGGGCAGAAAGGATTCAGCTTTCATCACAGCACACTCCATTCTCAGGCGATGCCGACCGGCGGGCACAAGGCGGGCACAGAAGGACCCGCAACCGGTTGGCAGTCCTGCTCGGCGCCGCTCTACCGGATTGGCCATGGATTGTCACTAGCGCTTTCGCGATTTTCCTGGCGGTTGCGAGGCGGCTGCAAACCGGCTGCAAACAGGTGGGGCCGACCTTGCAGAGGCTTGAGATCGCGCCGAAATTTTTCCATGGTGCCACAAACTCGCCCAACCGGCGCCATCGGGCATGTGTTTTGTGGACTTGGGCCTGTCTGGCCACTGAGGCGCCACCTGACCTGCTCGCCGGGAGGGCCTTGGGTCGGGCGGGTCCACAACGATTGCGTGTGTTGGCGGGGGTCAGTGTGTTGGCGGGCGCGGTTCTTGGGGGACGTATGCGATTTGGACTGACCCTGGGCGCGCTTTTGGCTTTGTCGGGTTGCCTTGCCGCGCCCGGCACGCTGGAAGGCCCCGGCGCGCTGCAGGGCCCCGGCGCGTTGGCCTTCGATGTGACGAAGGCCAACAGCCCGTTGGACGCCCTGGCCTTTGCGGCGGCGGATGTGCTGCCGGTCACCGCCGCCAGTCCCTTGCCGCCGCAACGGTCCAATGCCGAAATGGCGGCGGATTTCCTGGATCTGGAATTTCAGATGGAAAGCGGGCGCCGTCTGCCACGGCTGACCCGGTTTGAAGGCCCGGTGACGGTGGGCTTTGACGGGCCGGTGCCGGCCATGGCCCAGGCGGACCTGATGGCCCTGATCGCGCGCATTCGCAGCGAGGCGGGGGTCGATTTGTCGCTTGTGGCGCCAGGGCAGACCCCGAATATCACCATCGCCTTTTCCACCCATGCCGAGTTGCGCAAAGTCGTGCCCTCGGCCGCCTGTTTCGTGGTGCCTGGGGTGGTTTCGCTGGCGGACTACCGCGCCCGAACCGGCGGTGCCGAGGCGGACTGGAGCCGGATGACGGCCCGCCGCCGCGCTTTGGTGCTGATCCCCGCCGACACCTCGCCACAGGAAATCCGCGATTGTCTGCACGAGGAAGTGGCGCAGGCGCTGGGGCCGCTGAATGATTTGTACCGGCTGCCGGATTCGGTGTTCAACGACGACAATTTCCAGTCGGTGCTGACCGGGTTCGACATGCTGATGCTGCGCGTCCACTATGCGCCGGACCTTGCCAGCGGCATGTCCGAGACCGAGGTGGCGGCGCGGCTTCCGGGCCTGCTGGCGCAGATGAACCCGGCCGGCGCGTCAGGCCCGCCGCCGGTGCCGCGCGGCACGCCCCGCGCCTGGACATCGCAGATCGCCGCCGCGCTTGGCCCGGCAGGCGGGGACAGGGCGTTGCGACTGGCGGCGGCTCGGCGGGCGCTGGCGATGGCGCAGGCAGAAGGCTGGCAGGACAGCCGGCTGGGCCTGGCGTGGTTCGCCCTGGGCCGGGCCGAGCTGCCGCTGGACCCAGGCGCCGCGCACAGCGCCTATGCCAAGGCGCATGCGGTCTATGCGCGGCTGCCGGACGGCGGCATCCATGCGGCGCATGTCGCCATGCAGCTTGCGGCGCTGGACCTAGGCTCGGGCCACCTGGACGCCGCGCTGGACTGGGTTCGCAGCGCGGTGCCCGCCTTGCCGCTGGCGCAGAACCCCGCGCTGGACGCCACGCTGCATCTGATCGAGGCCGAGATTGACGCCTTGCAGGGGCGCGGCGCCAAGGCATCGGCCCTGCGGCTCGACACTGAAGCCGCCGCGCGCTATGGCTTCGGCGCGGGCCGGGTCGAGGCGCGCGCGGCAGAAATCGCCCGGCTGGCCGTTCAAGGTCAGCAGGGTTAGGGCGGGGAGCCGCCTGAAAGGGGCGGGATGTTGGTGTTTGGCGGAATGCTGATCGGGGCGGTGCTGGGCGGCATGACGGCCAGGCGCCGGGGCGGCAAGCCCTTGGACATCGCGCAATATGCGGCCGGATATGGCATTCTGTTCGCGGTGATCGGCGTGGCTTTGACCGTGGCGATCAACCGGATCTACGCGGGCTGAGTCGGTGAGGAAACTCTGGCGCGATCATCTTTGGGCGCTTGGCGTAGTCGCGTTCGCGGTTGCCGTGACGCTGTTTTTCCTGCTGCATATCACGCTGCGCGCGGCCTTCTGGCTGGACCCCGCCCATCATGACATGACGCCGCAGCCAAGGATGACCGCGGGCTTAATTGGCAAATCCTGGAAGCCTGATGCTGCCGAGATCAACGCCAAGGCCGAATTCCCCTCGCCCGGAGAGGGCAAGGGCCACCCTCTGACGCCGATCGCGATCGCCCGGACGGGCGGGGTGCCGGTCTCAGAAGTGATCACCGACGTGGAAGCGGTGGTCCTGACGGCGAAGGCACGGGGGCCGCAGGGATGAGCGGGCGGGGCCGGTGAGCATGGGCGGTCTTAGCGATTGGGTGCTGGCGCTGGTGCCGACCGATGGGCCTTGGCTTTTGGGGCTGGGGACCTTTCTGTCCTGCCTGGCCCTGCCGGTGCCGGTGTCGATGTTGCTGCTGAAGGCGGGCGGGTTTGTCGCCTCGGGCGATCTGTCGGCGGTTCAGATCACGGGGGCCGCGCTGGTGGGCGCTGTGGCGGGCGATCAGGTCGGCTTTGGCGTCGGCCGCATCGGCGGTGAGCCGCTGCTGGCGCGGATCGGGCGCGATCCCAAGATGGGCAAGCTGGTCGGCAAGGCCACCGATCAGATGCAGCGGCGCGGCGCGGTCGGGGTGTTCCTGACCCGCTGGCTGTTTTCGGCGGTGGGGCCTTATGTGAATTTCGCCGCCGGATCGACCGGGTTTCCCTGGGCGAAGTTCACTGCCTGGGGAGTCGCAGGGGAACTGGTCTGGGTCGGCGTTTATGTCACGCTTGGCTATGAATTTGCCGTCAACATCCAGGCGGCGAGCGATCTGGCCGGATCAATGCTGGGCATTCTGGCGGGCGTGGCGGCGATGGCGGCGTTTGGCTACTGGCTTTTGGCGGCGATGTGCGCGGATCGGGGGCAGGAATGATCAAGTTTCTGCCCGTTCTGCTGGCGCTGGCCTGGGTCGGGCTGATGCTGGCCCAGTCGGTCTGGCGCACCAAGGCGATGCTGGCGGCGCAATCTACGCCGCTGACCGATCCGGCGCTGCTGGCCGAGGTTGTGCCTTTGATGCGGGCGCTGGACCTGCCGTCGCTGGATTTGCGGGTGTTCGAGCAGCCGGGGGTCAATGCGCTGGCCGCGCCCGATGGCCGGGTTTATCTGACC
>JANLQT010000254.1:0-3073 GCA_031368035.1 Rhodobacterales bacterium
AAGGACTGGCTGGCGCAACTGGGCGATCTGGCCTTCAAGGTGACGCGGCAGAAGGCCACCGAGCGGCCCTTCAGCCACGAAGGCTTTCCATCCGGCCCCGGCACCTATCACTGCGTATGCTGCGGGGCAGAACTGTTCGACGCCTCCACCAAGTTCGAATCGCATTGCGGCTGGCCCAGCTTTTACGCCGCCGAGGACAACGGCATGGTCACCGAAGAGGAAGACCGCAGCCTGTTCATGCACCGGACAGAGGTTCTGTGCACCCAGTGCAACGCCCATCTGGGCCATGTCTTCAACGACGGCCCGCCACCCACGGGCCTGCGCTATTGCATCAACGGCGTCTCGCTGGAGTTCAGGCCGAAAGCTTGACCTTCCATTGCAATGACACGGGCGCAGTCACACGGGCGCAGTGACACGGGCGCAGTGGCACAGGCGCAGGTCACTGGCCCAGAATGGCGCCTGTCTGCTGCGCCGCACCCGCCAGACCGATGTTCGAGAAAAGCTGGGTCAGAATGGACTGGCTCTTCACCGGCTCGGTCGTGACCCGGCGCGAGAGCGGCACGATCTCGCCGCGCTCAAGCCCAAAGCGTTCGACATTGGTGACAACGCCCTTGTCATCGAAGCTGATCGCCACAACCTGACGGTCAATCTCTTTGGGCGCGACAAGCCCCTGCGACTTCCAGCGGCTTTGCACATAATACCAGCCCTTGTCGCTTAAGAGACCGTCCACCGACGGCGGCCCCAGCGTCACGGCCACGGTGTCGCGCGTGTCCCGGCCAACGATGATCTTGGAAAGTTCGGTATCATCCGGCGCATAACCGTGGTTTTGAAAGATCGGCGCACAGGCTGCAAGCGAGGCCAAGGCCAGGCCAGACAAGATCGCCCCGGCAAACGCGCGCTTCGAGATGTTCCGATCCGTCATGGCACTCCCCTGCCGCCGCCCGCGTTCATGCCTGCTCTTGTTTCACCCTGCAAAGGGTTCTATCGCAGCGCGAGCGGGCCTTTGCCCGTTGACCGGGCTTAGCAATCCCCCGGTTCCGGTTCAAGATGCCTTGCAAGGAGGCCCCGATCATGGACAAGGCCCCGCCGATCCCCAGCGAGCCGTCCCCAAACGTTCCGACGCAAGTCGTGCCCGCCAGCCAGCTTCTGGCCAAGCGGCGCACCGGTCTGCGCTTTACCCCCGATGCCGATCAGCGCCGTGCCATCGCCAGGGCGCTGGATCTTCTGGACTTGGCCGAGCTTCACTTTGAAGCCGAGGCCGAACCGCAGGGCCGCGATCTGGTCGTGACCGGGCGGCTTGTTGCCAAAGCGGTGCAGGCCTGTGTCGTGACGCTGGCCCCGGTTCGCACCCGCGTCGATCAGGAAGTTCGCCGCCGGTTCGTCGCCGATTGGCAAGAGCCGACGGGCGAAGAGGCCGAGATTCCCGACGATGACACGATCGAACCGATGCCCGCGATGATCGACATCGCAGGTATCGCGATCGAGGCCTTGGCGCTGGCCTTGCCAGAATACCCCCGCGTCAAGGGGGCGGAACTGGGCGCGCAGGAATTCCCGGCCCCCCGCACGGCGGACGAGACTGAAACCCGCAAGCCCCTGGCGGACCTGGCCGCCATGCTGGCCAAGAAATCCTCGCAGACGTGAGGCGGGGCGGCAGCTTCCGCAACGCTGCCGTCCAAATACCCCCTTGCACCCCAGCAGAATCCGTCTATGTTCCGCGGCTCATCGGCAGGCCCCAAACGGGGCCTCTCGCGCTTGCGGGAAATGCCAGAAAATGAAGCAACATCAGGGGCATGTCCCCCACGCACAAAGGTGAGACATGGCTGTCCCGCAGAATCGCACGACCTCGTCCAAGCGCAACATGCGCCGCGCCCATGACGCGCTGGTTGCCGCCAACCCGCATGAATGTGCCAATTGCGGCGAGTTGAAGCGCCCGCACCACGTTTGCCCGTCCTGCGGCCATTATGATGCCCGTGAAGTCGTGGCGCTGGCCAAGGCCACCGACATGGACGAGGACGCGGCGTAAGCCGCGCCTGACGGCCTCGCCCGTCCGATGGCAAGCGGACCCACCACTCCGGTTCAAGCTTCGACAGGCATTCAGGCCGCGCAAGTGATTTCGGTTGACGCCATGGGCGGCGACCAGGGGCCGGCGGCTGTGGTCGCCGGCCTTGCGCTTTCTGCGGTCGCGCTGCCGGGAATGTCCTTCCTGCTGCATGGCGATGCCGCACAATTGACCAAACTTGTCGCCCGCCACAGCGAACTGACCGGGCGGGTGACCATTCGCCATGCCGACCGCGTGGTGACGATGCAGGACAAGCCGTCTCAGGTCATGCGCCATGGCGCGGGGACCTCGATGTGGTCCGCCATCGATTCGCTGCGCAATGGTGAGGCGGGGGCGGCGGTCAGTTGCGGCAACACCGGTGCGCTGATGGCGGTGTCGATGATCCGCCTGCGCAAGCTGCCCGGCGTCAACCGGCCCGCCATCGCCTGCTACTGGCCCTCACGCAATCCCGGCGGGTTCAACGTGATGCTTGACGTGGGCGCCGACATCAAGGCCGATGCCGACGATCTGCTGCAATATGCCATGATGGGCGCGTCCTATGCCCGCAACAGCCTGAAACTCGCCCGCCCCCGCGTCGGCCTGCTGAACGTCGGCACCGAAGAGCACAAGGGCAGCGCCGAGTTGAAACTGGCGCAAGACAAGATCGCGGCGGCGGCGGGGCTTGGCGATTACGACTACATCGGTTTTGTCGAAGGTGCCGACCTGCCCTCTGACCGGGTGGACGTGATCGTCTGCGACGGCTTCACCGGCAATGTCGCGCTGAAGACCGCCGAAGGCACCGCCCGCCTGATCGCCGATTTCATGCGCGATGCCTTCAACGCCACCTGGATGTCGAAACTGGCCGCGCTGATGGCGCTGCGGGCGCTGGACCGGCTGCGCAAGCGCATGGACCCGCGTCAGGTGAACGGCGGGGTGTTTCTGGGCCTGAACGGTACCGTGGTGAAGTCGCACGGTTCGTCCGATGCGACCGGCGTGTCCGCCGCCATCACTTTGGCCGGGCAACTGGCTCAATCG
>JANLQT010000257.1:0-6023 GCA_031368035.1 Rhodobacterales bacterium
GGCTTGCCGCCCCCAAACCCCCGCGGAATATATATGGCTTCGGTGAAATACGAGGCGTTTGGAAGGGCCTGCGTCAGTCGAGCGGCAGGAGCACCGAGAATCGGGCGCCGTTACCGGGCTCGCTTTCGATCACCAGGCGTCCGCGGTGGCGCTGCGCGATGTGTTTGACGATGGCGAGCCCGAGGCCAGTGCCGCCCTTTTCGCGGCTGCGGTGGCCATCGACGCGGTAGAACCGCTCGGACAGGCGCGGCAGGTGCTGGGGCTCGATCCCCTCGCCGCGGTCTTCGACCATCAGCCGGGCGAGCGGGCCGCGCGGGCCGGATTCGCGCGTCAGGCTGACCCGGGCCATGCCGCCCGAGGCGCCGTATTTCACCGCATTCTCGATCAGGTTGGTCAGGACTTGCGTCATCTGGTCGGTATCGGCGCGGACGAGGAATTCTGCGTCCAGCCCCGTGGCCTCGAGCGTGACCCCGGCCCGGTCCGCTGTAGGGCGCAGCGTGGCTGCGACCGACCGCGCCAGCGCCGCGAGGTCGATGCGGCCGTCGGGGCGCTGGCGTTCCTGGCTTTCGACGCGGCTGAGGTGCAGAAGGTCGCGCACCAGGCGGTTCATCCGGTCCGCCTCGCGCGCCATGATGCCCAGAAAGCGGTCGCGGGCGGCCGCATCGCCCCGGGCCGGGCCTTGCAGGGTTTCGATGAAGCCCAGCAGCGCGGTCAGCGGGGTCTTGAGTTCGTGGCTGACGTTGGCGACAAAATCGCGGCGCATCTGTTCGGCCTGCTCGGCCCTGGTCTGATCCTCGAACAGGCAGGCCGCGCCCTGCGCCCCCCCGACTTGGCCCACCGGCCAGGCGCTCATCTGCCAGACCGCTTCCGGCCCGGGCCCCGGAATGACCAGCCGCGCTGTGGAGGCCTGGCCGTTCAGAGCGGCTTCAATGGCGGCCAGGGGTTCCGGCCGGCGCAGCACGAAGGCTTGATGGCGGCCGACCAGCCCCTGGCCGAACAACGCCTCTGCCGCCAGATTGGCGCGCAGGACGCGCGCGTCCGGCCCGATCACCAAGGCCGGATGCGGCAGACCGTTCAGGAAATCGGCGAAATCGTCCATGCGCAGCGGTTAGCACATACCGGGCGCTTCAGGCACCCGGATTGTCGCGCCGGTAAATCCAGTCATGCGCCGGGTCGTTGCCAAAGCGCCAGGCGCGGCGGGGGCCGGCCATGACGTTCAGATAGTACAGATCATAGCCATAGGGCGTGCCGACCGGGTGATGACCCTTCGGCACCAGCACCACGTCATGGTCCTTGGCGGCCATGGTGACGTCCAGCGCGCCATCCTCGGTATAGACCCGCTGCAAGGCATAGCCCGAGGCGGGGTTGAGGCGGTGGTAATAGCTTTCCTCCAGATAGGTCATGCGGGGAAAGTCATCCTCGTCATGCCGGTGCGGCGGATAGGACGACCAGTTGCCGGACGGGGTGAACACTTCGGTCACCAGCAGGCTGTCGGCAACGTCGAGGCCCTCCATCGCAATGTTGTTGATGAAGCGGGTGTTGGCGCCGGTGCCGCGCGGGGTCAGGGTGATGCCGTCCGGCCCAAGCCGCCGCGCGGCGTGGCCGCTTTTGCCAGGGGCGGAACAGACCGCCAGCGTGCAGTCTGTCGTCGCCGTGGCCGACCAGTCCGCGCCGTTCGGCACATAAAGGCAATGCGGCGGCGTCTTTTCGAACACGCTCATCCGCGCGCCCATCTCGCCCCAGTCCTGCCCGGCGGCGGTGATCATCGCCTTGCCCTCGACCAGCACCAGAATGACTTCGCGGTCGCCGGTGGCTTCCGCCGCGCGCTCGCCCGCCTTCAGCCGATACAAGCCGAAACCTACATAGCCCCAGCCAGCACTGGCGGGAGAAATGTCATGCACCTTGCCGGTCGTCCCAACCGGTTTCCGCAATAGCTCCATCTCTTCCTCCCCAATCATCTTCGACAAATATCCCGGGGGTCTGGGGGCTGGCCCCCAGTCCGGCGGTTCAGATAAGACCGGCCTCGCGGGACAGGCGTTTCAGCGTCGCCAGACCCAGCGTCTGATATAGCAGCGGATTGCGAAGCTTGGGGTCCTGTTCGGCCTCGATCACGATCCAGCCGTCATACTTCGCCCCGGCGAGCACCTTCAGCAGCGCGCCGAAATCCACGCCGCCCTCCTGGTCGCCCGGCACGGTGAAGGCGCCGCCGACCACGCCTTGCAGGAAGGACCAGCCCTCGGCCCAGATCCTGGCGATGACCTCAGGCCGGACGTTCTTGGCATGGAAATGTCGCACGCGGGCGACGTGTCTGGTCAGCATCGCCACCGGATCGCCGCCGCCAAAGGTGCAATGCCCGGCGTCGAATAGCAGATGCGTTGCGGGGCCGGTCGCAGCCATCAGCGCGTCAATGTCCTCGGGCGATTGCACCACGGTGCCCATGTGGTGGTGATAGACCAGCGTCACGCCTTCGGCGGCAAGATAGGCGGCAAACGCCTCGAGCTTGGCGCCAAAGGCGGTCATTTCCGCCGGTGTCAGTGTCGGGCGCGCTGACAAGGGCAGCGCCGAGCCGTGGATGGCGTTCGAGGTTTCGCACACGATGCAGACCGCGCAGCCGTTGTGCTTCAGCTTGGCGAGGTGGTGCTGGACCGCCTTGATCTCGTCCTCGACCGATTGCACCAGCAGGTTCGTCGAATACCAGCCCGAGATGAATTTCAGACCGTATTCGGCCAGAAGCGCGCGCAAGGCTTCGGGATCATCCGGCCAGCGGTGGCCGTTCTCGATGCCGTCAAAGCCGATCTGGCGGCCCGCTTCGTCCAGGATGCGGGTGGTCGGGATATCGGCGCCGATGGTCTGGTCGTCGTCGTTGGCCCAGGCGATGGGGTTGGTTCCGAAGCGGATCATTCTGGTGTCGTCCTCAATTGCCAAGCCATTGCTTGGGCTTGTTCTCGTATTCGGCGCGGGCCTCGTTCACTTGCCTGCGGACCGATACTTCGGGCACGGCCACGTCCCACCAGCTGCCACCAGCCCCAGTCCCCGGCGCAGGATCGGTGTCGATCACGATCACCACCGGGATTTTCGAAGACTTGGCCCCTTCCATCACGCCTTCCAGTTGCGCGATGTTGCTGACCTTGACCACCCGCGCGCCCATGGACGCCGCATGGGCCGCGAAGTCGATATTGGCCGCGTTGACGTGATAGCTGTCGTCGTACAGGTTGTTGAACGGCGCGCCGCCGGTGCCTTTTTGCAAGCGGTTGATGCAGCCGTAACCCCGGTTGTCGGTCAGCACGACCGTGAAGGACACGCCCATCATCACCGCCGTCGCAAGCTCGGAGTTCGCCATCATGTAGCTGCCATCACCGACCATGCAGACCACGTCCTTGTCCGGCGCGGCCAGCTTGACGCCCATGGCCCCGGCGATCTCATACCCCATGCAGCTGAATCCGTATTCCATATGGTAGCCGCCCTGCGCCGCCCGCCACAGCACATGCAAAGCCCCCGGCATGGTGCCCGCCGCCGACATGACGATGGAGTTCTTGCCGGTCTGCCGCTGCACCGCGCCAATCACCTGCGCGTCGGTAGGCAGCTCGTTGGTGGTCGGCTGCGCCATCAGCGCGTCGGTGGACTTGAACCAGTCTGTCCGCGCGGCAAAGTCGGGGTCGGCAAAGCGGTGTTTTCCCAACGCCGCGCTGATCTTCTCAAGCGCGATTTTCGCATCGGAAACAAGGCTTTGTGCGCCGCGCTTCCCGGCGTCATAGCCGTGAATGTTGATCGACAGCAGCTTGCGCCCGGGCGCAGAAAACACCGTCCACGAGCCCGTGGTGAAGTCCTGAAACCGGGTGCCGACGCCGATCACCAGATCCGCCTCGGACGCCAGCTTGTTGCCGCAGCTAGTGCCGGTCACACCGGGCGAGCCGAAGTGCAACGGCTCTTCCCAATCCACCGCGCCCTTGCCGGCTTGGGTTTCCACCATCGGCACGTTGTGCGTAACGGCAAAATCCAGCAGAGCCGCCTCGGCGCCGGAATAGACCACCCCGCCACCCGTCACGATCAGCGGCTTTTTGGCAGACCTGATCGCCGCGACGGCCTCGGCCAGTTCGCGCGCGTCGGGTTCGGGCCTGCGGATGTGCCAGACCTGCGGCGTGAAGAATTCCTCGGGATAGTCATAGGCCTCGGCTTGGGTGTCCTGACAGAAGGACAGGCACACCGGCCCGCAATTCGCCGGATCGGTCATCACCCGGAAGGCGCGCGGCAAGGCGGTCAACAGGTGCTCGGGCCGCGAGATACGGTCGAAATAGCGCACCACGGGGCGGAAGCAGTCGTTGGCACTGGCGGCGCCGTCGTCGAAATCTTCGATCTGCTGCAACACCGGATCGGGCGCGCGGCTTGAAAACACATCGCCCGGAATGATCAGCAGCGGCAGGCGGTTCACATGCGCCAGCGCCGCCGCCGTCACCACGTTCAGCGCCCCCGGCCCGATCGAGGTGGTGACTGCCATCGCCCGCCGCCGCTTCAGCGTCTTGGCATAGGCAATCGC
Source organism: Rhodobacterales bacterium (assembly GCA_031368035.1). Classification (GTDB taxonomy): domain Bacteria; phylum Pseudomonadota; class Alphaproteobacteria; order Rhodobacterales; family Rhodobacteraceae; genus Stagnihabitans. The sequence continues at coordinate 4,535 of JANLQT010000257.1, forward strand.
GGTATGGGCCATGGTCTGCTCGTTCTGGCCGCGCCAAGTCGGCAGCACGTCGCGGTAACTATGCAGCGCCTCGCCCATCCCGGCGACGTTGCCATGGCCGAAAATCGCCCAGACGCCGTCGATGAACCGCTCCCCCTCGGGCGTCATCTGCACCGAGATATAGCGCACCAGCGCCTGCGCTGCCGTCAACCTGATCGTCGCCATCACTTCACCCCCCGCTTCGCCGCATCCCAATGGTCGCACATCCGGCGGTAGTTCGCCGCCATCGTCGCCACCGCCATCTTGTCGTCAATCGTCCCCGCGATCCAGTCACGGCCCACATCGCCATGAATGGTGCGCCCCACGGCAAAGCCCTTCACCAGCGGAAACTCTGCCGCCAGCTTGAAGCTTGCCGCCAGTTCCGCTTCGCTTTGGCCAAGGCCCAGGATCACGATGCCCTGGGTATGCGCGTCATTCTCTTCAATCGCGGCACAGGTCGCGGCCCAGGCGGCGCGGGTCTGCATCGGTTCCAGCTTCCACCAGTCGGGATAGATGCCGATCTCGTAGAACCGCCGGATCAGCCGCGCGGTGGTCATATCGTCCACCGGGCCCACCTTGGAGGGGATCACCTCCAGCAGAAACTCCAGCCGGTTGCGGCGACAAGCTTGGAACAGGCGCTGCACGACATCCTCTTGGGCGGCCTGCATCTGGGCGTCGTCGTCCGGATGGCAGAAGCACAGAACCTTCACCACATGCTCCAATGGCCATTCCGACAGGCCGCCGAAATCCGCACCAATTTCTGGCTCCAGCGTCAAGGGCCGAGAGGTCGGCCATTCCACCGGCCGCCCGATCCACAGGTCCCGCCCGGCCGCGCGGTACAGCGCATCGCGCCCAAGGCGGCTGTCGCACAGCAACCCATAACCGGGCTGGCCTTTCGAGACCGCCAAGGTCGCGTCGAGGCACAATTCCTTGAACGCGGCGATCTTGTCCGGCGTGGCGCCGGGGATTTCCTCCAGTTGGATGCGGTGGTCATAGGCGAAGGCCTTCACCTCGCCCCAGGCCTTGCGGCGGTTGGTGGACCAGTGGATTTGCTCCAGCGCGGCGTCTTTGCGCAAGGCCTTGGTGACGATGCCGCGCTTCAGGAAGAACTGCATCTCCTCCCACGACGGATAGGCGGGGGTGCAGCCGTGCCGCGACACCGCGAAGGCCCCGCAAACATTGGCATATTTCAGCGCCACAGGCCAAGGCTCGTCATCCATCCAGCCCTTCATCAGGCCCGACATGAACCCGTCGCCAGCGCCCAGAACGTTGAACACTTCAATCGGAAATCCCGGCCCGGATTGGCCTTCGTCCAGCGTTTCGGCTATCGCCCCGGTGAAGGCCACCGCCCCCATCGGCCCGCGCTTGCAGACCACAGTGGCTTTCGAGACCGCCCGCACAGCTTTGAGCGCCTTGATCGTATCGGTCGTCCCGCCCGCGATGTGAAATTCTTCCTCGGTGCCGACAATCA
>JANLQT010000268.1:0-4924 GCA_031368035.1 Rhodobacterales bacterium
AGGCTGCGCCCGCCGCGCCCGGTGTCAGCCAGACCCATGGTTTCCACCCAGGCTTCGCCAAGGGGCTGATTTTGCTCGTCCAAAAGCACCGTCACCGTCACCTGACCGTTCAGCGCCATGCGGATACGGTCGCGGATCACCCCATCCATCGCCCCCACCAGCGCCGAGCCGTCCAGATAGACCCGGCCGGCGTCGATCCGTTCGGCAACCACCGGCACATCACCGTTCAGGTTCAGCATCGTCCCATTAGTGGCAATGATCGCCGCAATCCCGGCCTCATGCGCTACCTTCACATGCTCGCGGAGGTGGCGATGCTCGCCGTGCATCGGGATCACCATGTCGGGCAACAGCAACTGGTGCATCCGCTCCAGATCGGGGCGGTTGGCGTGGCCGGAAACATGATACAGCCCGCCGCTGTCATCGACCACCTCGACGCCGGTTTCCGAATAACCATTCACCAATCGCAAAACGTCGCGCTCGTTGCCCGGAATGGTCTTGGAAGAGAACAGGAACGTGTCCCCCTCTTTCAGCTCGAACCCCAGATACTTGCCCCGCGCCAAAGCCGCCGCCGCGGCCCGGCGTTCACCCTGACTGCCGGTGACGATCAGCATCAGATTGCGCCGCGGCACTTCCAGCGCCTCTTCGGGCTGGATGAACGGTGGGAACCCCTTCAAAACTTGCGTCTCTTGCGCGACACAGACCATGCGCTTCATCGCGCGGCCCAGAAGGCAGATCGAGCGGCCGGCGGCTTGTCCCGCCTCGGCAAGGGTTTTCAGCCGCGCGACGTTCGAGGCGAAGGTGGTTGCCACCATCATGCCACCCGCGTTCTGGATCAGCTCGGTGATCGGTCCGGCCAGGGTGCTTTCCGACCGGCCCTGATGCAGGTTGAAGACATTGGTCGAATCGCACATCAGCGCCTTGACCGGGCGTTCGGCGGCGATTCCGGCCATCACTTCGTCCGACCACGGATCGCCCACGATCGGGTCGGTGTCGATCTTGAAATCGCCGGAATGAACGATCCGGCCCCCGGCGCTGTCAATGACCAGCGCCGCGCTTTCGGGGATGGAATGGCTGAGCGGGACAAATTGCACCTGGAACGGCCCGGCCTCAATCACCTCGGGGCGCGGCTGGACCACGCGGATCAGGTCTGTCGCCAGCCCATTTTCCTCGAACTTCAGCTTGGCCAGCGTGGCAGTGAACCGCCGCGCATAGACCGGCTTTTTCAGCATCGGCCACAGATGCGCCAGCGCGCCGAGGTGATCCTCGTGGGCGTGGGTGATGAAGATCGCCTCGAGCCGGTCCTTGGCTTTGATCAGCCAGGCAATATCAGGCAGGATCAGATCGACCCCCGGGGAGGTGTCCATATCGGGAAAGGCCACGCCCAGATCCACCAGGATCAGGCGTTCCTTTCCGGGTTGGCCATAGCCATAGACATAGGCATTCATGCCGATTTCGCCAGCGCCGCCCAGCGGCATATAGATCAGGCGTTCACCTGCCATGAAGGAATTCCTTGTTGTAATTGTGAATGAGGACGAGACCATGCATGGTCAGATCATCCTCTATGGCTGAGAAAAGGTCGGTCCCTTGCGCGAAAAGCGAGGCGAGACCGCCGGTTGCGATGACTTTTGCCCCTGCCGGGCGTTCCTTGCGCACTTCGCGCACGATGCCTTCGACAAGACCAATATAGCCCCAATAGACGCCCGACTGCATGCAGGCAACGGTATTCGTGCCAATCACCTTCGCCGGCCGAGCCACATCGACATGCGGCAGGGCGGCCGCGGCCATGTGCAGCGCCTCCATCGACAGGTTGGCGCCGGGGGCGATGACGCCGCCGACATAGGCGCCGTCGAAATCCACCACATCGAACGTGGTGGCGGTACCGAAATCGACCACGATCAGGTTGCCGCCATGCCGGTGATAGGCGCCCACCGTGTTGACCAGCCGGTCCGGACCAACTGTCGTGCCTTGGTCGACGCGGGGCGCAACCGGTAAGTGGCAATCGGGTTTGCCAACGACAAGGGGGCGGCAGTCGAAATAGCGGTCGCACAGGATGCGCAGGTTATACACGACGCGCGGCACGGTCGAGGAGATGATCGCCTCGGTGATCTTGGCGTCGGTGCGTGTCAGGCTCATCAGTGTCGAGAGCCAGACGAAATATTCATCTGCCGTTCGGGCATGGCTGGTGGCAAGCCGCCATGTTGCGAGAAATCGCGCGCCGTCCCAGATGGAGAACACGGTGTTGGTGTTGCCGCAGTCAATGGCGAGAAGCATGGGCGTGGCCTACTGGGCTGGCGAAGGCCGGGGGTTTCACACCCCCGGACCCCCGTGGGAATATTTGGGGAAGATGATTGCGGTCAAGGAAAGAACACCTCGGCGGCAGAGATGGACTGGCGGCCTTGCGGTGTTGCGAGGACAAGTGCGCCGGATGCAGAGATGGTCTCGAACCGCCCTTCCCGGATCTGGGTGCCGGTTCGGGCGGTGACGATCTCACCCAGCCGCGCGGCATGGGCAAGCCATTCAGTGCGAAGGGGGGCGAAGCCATCGGCCTGAAACCGCGCCTCCCAGGCGGCATAGTCCGGGGCGAGGTGGGCGAGAAGCTGTTCGGGCGTGATGCGCAGGCCGGTTTCCTGTAACAAGGTGACGGGCGGGGTGGCGCCGGGTTCAATCAGCGCCGGATCGGGCGCGGCGATCAGGTTCACGCCGATGCCGATGGCGAGATGGGCGATATGGCCGCTGGGGCCGCCTTGCGATTCCAGGAGGATCCCCGCAACTTTGCCGCCGTTCAACAGCACGTCATTGGGCCATTTCAACGCGAAGGCTTGCGGCAGGCCGGTCAGGGCGACCAGCGCCTCGCGCAGGGCCAAGGCGGCGGCGAAGGATCGCAGCGCGACCTCGGCTGCGGGTTCGGTCGGGTGCAGGATCAGCGTGGCGTGGAAATTGCCGCGCGGCGAGGCCCAGGCGCGGGCGCGGCGGCCTTTACCGGCGGTTTGCGCATGAGCGAGAAACCACGTCGGGCCGTCCAGAGAAGACGCCAGCCTTAACCCATGCGCGTTGGTGCTGTCGACCGTGGCGAGGACGTGGCGCGCCACGCCGTTCGGCCATGGGGGTGGTTCAGCCGACAAGCGATTTGGCGGCTGCCATTGCGGCAGGCTCGATCCCGAACAGGTTGATCATGCCCAGCACCATGATCGCCGCCACCGCCACCAGCGCCACCCATTGCGCGGGGGCCATGCGGCTTTCGACCTCGGACCCTTCGGAGCCGAAATACATGTAGTAAACGATGCGCAAGTAATAGAAGGCGCCGATGACCGAGGCGATCACCCCCGCCACCGCCAGCCACGACATGCCCGCATCAACCGCCGCTTTCAGCACATAGAACTTGGCAATGAAGCCCAGCATCGGCGGCACGCCAGCCAGCGAGAACAGCAGGATCAGCATGGCGAGCGCCTTCAGCGGCTCGCGCTTGGCGAACAGGTTCAAGCTGGCGATTTCGGTGACCGGCTCGCCGTCCTTTTCCAGCGACAGGATGAAGGCAAAGGTGCCGATGTTCATCGTGGCATAGATCGCCATATAGATCAGCATCGCCTGAACGCCGCCCGCGCCCGGTGCGGCGAGGCCCATCAGCGCGAAGCCCATATGCGCGATGGACGAATAGGCCATCAGGCGTTTGATGTCGGTTTGCCCAATGGCGGCGATGGCGCCGAGGAACATGGACGCGATGGAAAGGGCAGCGAGGACCTGGCTCCATTCGCCGGGAATGGCACCGAACGCGCTGACCACCAGGCGCGCGATCAGCGCCATTGCGGCGACCTTCGGCGCGGTGCGAAGAACGCGGTCACCGGGGTGGGCGAGCCTTCATAGACGTCCGGCGTCCACATGTGGAACGGCGCCGCAGAGACCTTGAAGGCCAGACCCGCCAGCATGAACACCAGGCCGAACAGCAGGCCCAAGGGCACATCGCCGTGCAGGGTCGAGATGATGCCCGAGAACAGCGTCGTGCCGGCAAACCCGTAAACCAGCGAGGCGCCGTACAGCAGCAGCCCCGAGGACAGCGCGCCGAGGACGAAATACTTCAGGCCCGCCTCGGTCGATTTCAGATCGTCCCGCTTCAACGAGGCCACGACGTAAAGCGCCAGCGATTGCAACTCCAACCCCATGTAAAGGCTCATCAAATCGCCGGCGGACACCATCATCATCATGCCGACCGTCGCCAGTGCCACCAGCACCGGATATTCGAACCGGCCAAGGCCCCGGCGCGCGGAATAATCCTGCCCGATCACCAGCACAGCGGCGCCGGAAATCAGGATCGTCACTTTGGCAAAGCGCGCGAAAAGGTCGTCGATGAACAGGCCGCCAAAGGCCACGCTCGGTGCATGACCGCTGAGGCCCACCCACAAAGCCAGCGCCAGCATCACGCCCGCCGTGGCCCAGGTGATAACCGGGGTCAGCGCGTCTTTGCTGGTGTAGACCGCGAACAACAGCGCGGCCATGGCGTAAAGGGCGAGGAGAACCTCGGGCAGGACTGTGGTGAAATCGCTGTAAACCATGGCCCTGCCCTCAATTCGTCGCGGCGGCAGCGGTCTGAACCGCTGCGCCAACATGTTCCACCAGCGCCTTCACCGAAGGCCCGATGATATCGGTCACCGCTGCGGGATAGACCCCTAGCGCCAGTGTCATCACCACCAAGGGGGCGAAAATCATCCGCTCGCGACGGTCCATGTCGGTGATGGAATACAGGGCTTCCTTCACCATCGGCCCAAAGGCCACCCGGCGATACAGCCACAAGGCATAGGCGGCCGACAGGATCACGCCCGAAGTCGCCGCCGCCGCCGCCCAGGTGTTGACCTGGAAGATGCCCATCAGCACCAGGAATTCGCCGATGAAACCGGACGTTCCCGGAAGCCCGACATTGGCCATGGTGAAG
>JANLQT010000297.1:0-4019 GCA_031368035.1 Rhodobacterales bacterium
GCTTTTTTCTGGAAATGCACGGGATCACCAAGACCTTTCCGGGCGTCAAGGCGTTGAACCGGGTCGATCTGCAACTGGCGCGCGGCGAGGTACATGTGCTGGCGGGCGAAAACGGCGCTGGCAAAAGCACGCTAATGAAGATCATGACCGGGGTCTACAAGGCCGATCCGGGCGGCGTCATCAAGGTGGATGGCCAAGAGGTGACGATCAAGGACCCTGTGCATGCGCGGTCTTTGGGGATCAGCATTATTTATCAAGAACTGGCGGTGGTGAACAACCTGACCGTTGCCGAGAATATCTACCTTGCCCGCGAGCCGCTGAACAGCGTTGGTTTGATTGATGTGCGCAAGATGAATGCCGATGCGGCGGCGGTTCTGGCGGAACTGGAAATGAACCTTGATCCGGCCCGCATGGTGGGCGGTCTGAGCATCGGGCAAAAGCAGATGGTCGAAATCGCGCGTGCGATCTCCTATCGCTCAAAGCTGATCATCATGGATGAACCCACCGCGTCGCTCAGCCATCACGAGGCGACGACGCTGATGCGAATGGTGAAGAAGCTGACGGCGCAGAATATCGGTGTGGTGTATATTTCGCACCGTCTGGATGAGATCTTTGAAATCGGTGACCGGGTTACGGTGCTGCGCGATGGCATGACGGTGGATAGCCGCCCGATTGCCGAGATGACCCGCGAAATCCTGATCCGCAAGATGGTCGACCGCGAGATGTCGCAGCTGTTTGGCGAACATGCCTCGCATGCCAGCGACCAGATTTTGATGTCGGTCAAGGGGCTGGGGCTGAAGCGGCCCACCGTGCAGGGGGCGCGGGTTTCGGATGTCAGCTTTGATCTGCACAAGGGCGAGGTATTGGGCTTTTTCGGTCTTGTCGGATCGGGCCGCACCGAGATCATGGAAATGATCTTTGGCAGCCGCGCCAGTGTGGGCAGTATCAGCATCGACGGCAAAACCGTCAGCATCCGCGAGCCGTCGCAGGCTATCGCACAGGGCATCGGCTTTGTCACCGAAGACCGCAAGGAATTGGGGCTGGTGTTGGGCATGTCGGTGCGCGAGAATTTCAGCCTGACGCATCTGTCGGATTACTGTCGGATGGACGTGGTGAACCGCAAACGCGAAACCAGCGCTTGTGTGCAATACATCAAATCGCTGGGCATCAAGACGCCATCGCCGGAACAGAAGGTGTTGAACCTGTCGGGCGGCAATCAGCAAAAGGTGGTGATCGCCAAATGGGTCGCCCGGCGTCCGCGCATTCTGATCGTCGATGAACCGACGCGCGGTATTGACGTGGGCGCGAAAGCCGAAGTGCATACGCTGTTGAACAAACTGGCGTCCGAGGGCATGTCGATCATCGTGGTGTCGTCAGACCTGCCGGAAGTGTTGGCGATCAGCGACCGCGTGGTGGTGCTGAAAGAAGGCCGCATCACCGGAGTTTTGTCGCGGTCCGAGGCGACACAGGAACGGGTGATGTTGGCCGCGACGGGCTAAGCACGACCATTGGAAGAATTCACGAAATCGGAGAGAGCCATGACCAAACGTATCATTTTCACCGGCGGCACCGGCAAGGCCGGGCGCCATGCCGTGCCGTATCTGCTGGCAAAAGGCTACAAGATTCTCAACGTTGATCTGAAGCCGTTTGATCATCCGGGCGTCAACACTCTGATCACCGACATCACCGACAGCGGGCAGGTCTTCAACGCCTTCACCACCCATTTCGGCTTTGACGGCTTTGACGAGGGCGCGCCGCCGAAGGCCCCCGATGCCATCGTGCATTTCGCCGCCGTGCCGCGGGTGATGATCAACCCCGACAACACCACCTTCGCGCAAAACACCGTCGGCACTTACAATGTGCTGGAAGCCGCGATGAAGCTGGGCGTCCGCAAGGTGATCTTCGCCAGTTCCGAAACCACCTATGGCGTCTGCTTTGCCGAGGGTGACAAGGATTATCATTCCTTCCCGCTGGAGGAAGATTACGACAGCGACCCGATGGACAGCTATGGTCTGTCAAAGGTGGTCAATGAAAAGACCGGCCGCGCTTTTGCGATGCGCTACGGCGCCGATGTTTATGCCCTGCGCATCGGCAACGTGATCGAGCCGCATGAATACGCCAACTTCCCCGGCTATCTCGCCGATCCGCTAAGCCGCAAGCGCAACGCCTGGAGCTATATCGACGCCCGCGATCTGGGCGAGATCGTGCATCTTTGCCTGCAAAAAGACGGGTTAGGTTATCAGGTGTTTAACGCGGTGAATGACACCATCACCGCCAATCTGCCCACGGCCGAGTTTCTGGCTAAATACGCGCCGAACACGCCAATCACCCGCCCGATGGGAGAGCATGAAGGCCCCCTGTCCAATCGCAAAATCCGCGAGGTGCTTGGCTTCAAGGAAGCGCACCCGTGGCGGAACTATGTAAAGGTCTGATCTGACCATACCGGGCCCGAACAACTGGGGTGGCGCAACGTTGCCCCGATCTTGCAAAACCCATATACAACTGCGCTAAAGCCATGGCATCACGGGCCGGTGCAACCGCCCATCAGATGACGCGGCATAAGGGGATTCCGGTGACGAAGATCAGGCAGCGGCTGCAAGACAAGAAAAGCAAGATCACCGTCCATGAGGTTGCGGCCCACGCCGGGGTAAGCGAATCCACCGTATCCCGCATCATGCGCAACGAAGGTCTGGTGGCCGAGGCCACGCGCAGCAAAGTGATGGAAAGCGTGCGCATGCTTGGCTATGTGCCGAACCGGATTGCCGGATCTTTGGCCTCGATGGATTCCAAACTGGTGGGGGTGGTGGTGCCATCCTTGTCGAACATCGTGTTCCCCGAGGTGCTGCAGGGAATCAATGCCGGGCTGCAAGCCAGCAACTTTCAAGCGGTTATCAGCATCAGCGACTATGACGTAGACCGCGAAGAAACGCTGGTGCGTGGCATTCTGGCATGGCAACCGGCTGCGATCCTGATCACCGGCTTTGATCACACCATGGCCACGCGCCGAATGCTGGACCAAAGCGGCGTGCGGGTGGTCGAGATGATGGACATCGACTCGGCACCGATTGATGTGGCCGTTGGCATGTCGCATCGCCGTGCGGGCTATGCGGCGGGGCAGCATCTGATTGCGAAGGGCTACCGCCGGTTTGGCTATGTCGGCCACGACTGGCAATCGGACCGGCGCGCGCGGCTGCGCTATGACGGGCTGTCCGAGGCACTGGCCGAGGCGGGGATTTCGATTGCGGCGCATGCCATTGCCGACGGGCCAAGTTCGGTGTCCACCGGGCGGCACCAGACAGAGCAACTCTGCCGGATGGCCCCGGTGGATGTGGCGGTATACTCCAACGACGACATGGCGGTCGGCGGCGTGTTCCATTGCATGGGTGCCGGCATCCGGTTGCCCGATCAGCTGGCGATCTTTGGCTTTAACGGCTTGGACATCGGGCGGGAATTGCCGCAGCCCTTGTCCACCGTGCGGTCCAATCGGTTCTTGATCGGTCAGAAGGCGATCGAATCCATCCTGCGCGCGCCAGAGCGGCCCGTGACGAAAACCAGCATCGACACCGGGTTTGAGATTTTCGCAGGGGCGACCGCCTGATTTTCCGGGCGAATTGCAGCCGTATCCTGACATTATTAGGGCCGCATCAGGCCGCATCGTCCGGCGCAAAATCCGAGGGAAATCGTCGGTACATCAAGTTATGGGCACCTCGAAAAATTGCGCCTGATCTGACGGCGGTGTAGATATTGGTCCAGTGTGAGATGGGGGCTGGTCGTCATGCCGCAGATGGGTTTCTTTGATCTTTCAGATCGTTACGCCAGCCTTGATGCGAAGAAGGATCCGTTGGTCGAGATCAATGCCTGCCTTGGGAGGAATTTCGGCCTATTCTGGAGCGGGTCTGGCGCAAGCCGGATGAGGACCGCAAATCCCGCGCTGGACGCAAGCCGATGGGCGCGGTTCTGATGTTCAAGACGCTGGTCCTGAGCGCGCTTTACAACCTTTCGGATGACCAGATCGAGTA
>JANLQT010000323.1:0-4327 GCA_031368035.1 Rhodobacterales bacterium
CGGTGGAGTTCCGCGATCTACTGGCCAGCCCTAGGGTGTTTGCGCTGACCAGCGGCGTGCATGGGCTGCTTTTGGGCCGCGTGGTGGTGGATGAGGCGGAGCTTCTGACCATCGCGGTCGATCCGGCAAGGCGCCAGCAGGAGCTTGGCCGCAATCTGGTGCAGGACTTTCTTGCCGAAGCGGTGCGGCGCGGTGCGGCTTCGGCGTTTCTGGAGGTCGCCGCGACCAATGTGGGCGCACTGGCGCTGTATCGCGCCTGCGGCTTTGCGGAAACCGGGCGGCGGCGGGGGTATTATTACGGGCCGGACGGGGCGGTGGATGCGGTGTTGATGCGGTGTGGGGATGGCGGATTGACCCATCATTTCGATGCCGCGTCATGATGGGTGAATCACCCATCCTACGGGTGCATCTTGATCAAACGGTCAAACTTCAAACCGCGCGCCGCAGATTCCTGTTGACCATCGCGGCCGGACAGGCGGTAAATCACATCCAATAGCTGCGGTGGGGAAAGACTGAGTCTGTTCCCATTTATGGCCATAACCTTTTACCAACCGGGAGACTGAAATGACTTTGATGAAAACCCTGCTGGGGGCCTCGGCCGTGCTTGCGCTTGGCACAGTGGCCGCGCTGGCAGACCCTGCCATCATCTATGACCTTGGCGGCAAGAACGACAAATCCTTCAACCAGGCCGCCGCCGAAGGCGCGCAGCGCTGGGCCACGGAAACCGGCGGCACCTTCAAGGAACTGGAGATGCAGAACGAAGCGCAGCGCCAGCAGGCGCTGGAGCAACTGGCGGAAGCCGGTGCCAACCCGATCGTCATGACCGGCTTTGCCTTTGGCGACGTGCTGAACGTCGTGGCTGCGGAATACCCGAACACCAAATTCGCCATCATCGACATGGTGGTGGACCAGCCGAACGTGAAATCGGTGGTGTTCACCGAAGATCAGGGCTCGTATCTGGTGGGTCTGATGGCGGGCATGGCCTCCAAGACCGGGACCGTGGGCTTTGTCGGCGGCATGGACATTCCGCTGATCCGCCGGTTCGGCTGCGGCTATGCGCAGGGCGTGATGGCGGCCAATCCGGCGGCCAAGGTCATCCTGAACATGACCGGCACCGACCCGTCGGCCTGGAACAACCCGGTGAAGGGCGCCGAGATTGCCAAGGCGCAGCAGGCGCAAGGCGCTGACGTGATCTATGCGGCAGCGGGCGGCACTGGCGTTGGCGTGCTGCAAGCGGCGGCGGACATGAAAATCCTGTCGATCGGCGTGGACAGCAACCAGAACTACATGCACCCGGGCCAGGTTCTGACCTCGATGATGAAGCGCGTCGACAACGCGGTTTATGACGCGTTCAAGGAAGGCGCTGATCTGAAGCCGGGCGTCAACGTCATGGACCTGAAGGCCGGCGGCGTGGACGTGGCGATGGACGACAACAACGCCAAGCTTATCACCCCCGAAATGAAGGCCGCCGTGGACCAGGCCCGCGCCGGGATCATCGACGGCACCATCAAGGTGCATGATTACATGTCGGACAACACCTGCCCGGCGGCCTCGTTCTGATGGCTGAGATTTCGGGGGGGCGGCAGGCAACTGCCGCCCCCCTTTCCCCCAAGGCGCCCATCTCGCCCTTTGCCATCGAGCTGAAGGGCATCTCCAAAGCCTTCGGCCCGGTGAAGGCGAACCGCGACATCAATTTCGCGGTGCCGCGCGGCACGATTCACGGCATCATCGGCGAGAACGGCGCAGGCAAATCGACGCTGATGTCGATCCTGTACGGGTTCTACAAAGCCGACGCCGGGACCATTCTGATCAATGGCCATCCCACCACCATCCCCGACAGCCAGGCCGCCATCCGCGCCGGCATCGGCATGGTGTTCCAGCATTTCAAGCTGGTGCAGAATTTCACCGTGCTGGAGAATGTGATTCTGGGGGTCGAGGAGGGGCCGCTGCTGAACGCCTCGCTGGCCAAGGCGCGCAAGGTTTTGGGCGAATTGTCCCACGAATACGATCTTGAGGTGGATCCCGATGCTTTGATCGAGGATTTGTCGGTCGGGCACCAGCAGCGTGTGGAAATCCTGAAGGCTTTGTATCGGCAGGCCGATATTTTGATCCTGGACGAGCCGACCGGGGTGCTGACTCCGGAAGAGGCGGACCATTTGTTCCGCATCCTGAAGGGCCTGAAGGATCAGGGGAAAACCGTCATCCTGATCACCCACAAGCTGCGCGAGATCATGGAGGCGACCGACAACGTCAGCGTCATGCGGCGCGGGACGATGGTGGGGACGGTGAAGACGGCGGAGACCTCTCCCGAGGCTTTGGCGGAGCTGATGGTGGGCCGCAAGGTGCTGCTGGAGGTGGAGAAGGGGCCCGCCAAGCCGGGGCGCACCGTGTTGCAGGTCAGCGAGCTGCGGGTGAAGGACGAGCACGGGGTCGAGCGGCTGAAGGGGATTTCGCTGGCCATCCGGGCGGGGGAAATTCTGGGCATTGCCGGGGTGGCCGGGAATGGACAGTCGGAATTGCTGGAGGCATTGGGCGGGATTGCGGATGCCTCGGGCCATCTGGTGATGAACGGGGTGGAACTGCCGATTGCCGGGCGGAAGGCCAACGGCCAGTCGCGGCGGGCGGCAGGAATTGCGCATGTGCCCGAGGATCGGCAGTCGCTGGGGCTGATCATGGATTTCAGCGCCTGGGAGAACTTCGCCTTCGGGTATCACAACGAACCGGAGTATCAGCAGAACGCGTTGTTGATGGACAATGCGGCGATCAAGGCGGACACGGCGAAGAAGATGGCGACGTTTGACGTGCGCCCGCCGACCCCCTCGCTGGCGGCGAAAAGCTTCTCGGGCGGCAACCAGCAGAAGATCGTCGTGGCGCGCGAGATCGAGCGCAGCCCGGACCTGCTGCTGGTCGGCCAGCCGACGCGGGGGGTCGATATCGGGGCCGTCGAGTTCATCCACAAGCAGATCGTCGCCTTGCGCGATGCCGGGAAGGCTGTGCTGCTGGTGTCGGTCGAACTGGACGAGATCATGAGCCTCGCCGACCGGATTCTGGTGATGTTCGACGGGAAGATCATGGGCGAGCGCGATCCCGAAAAGACCAATGAGCGCGAGCTGGGCCTGTTGATGGCCGGGATTACCGATGTGAAGGGCACCAAATGACCAAGCTTCCCCGCTGGGCCGATGTGGTGCTGGTGCCGCTGATCTGTTTGCTGCTGGCGTTCGGGGCCTGCGGCATCCTGATCGCGGCGATTGGGCAAAGTCCGGTGCAGGCGATCTGGATCATGCTGGACGGGTCCTTTGGGTCCACCACCGGGCTGGGCTATACGTTGTTCTATTCCACCAACTTCATCTTCACCGGGCTGGCTGTGTCCATCGCGTTTCAGGCGAGCCTGTTCAACATCGGCGGCGAGGGGCAGGCGACGCTGGGCGGGCTTGGCGTTGCGCTGGCGATGCTGTTCGTGCCCTGGCCGCACTGGACGCTGGCCTTGATGGGCACGATGGTCGCCTCGGCGGCGTTTGGGGCGGCTTGGGCCTTCATTCCGGCCTGGTTACAGGCCAAGCGCGGCAGCCACATTGTCATCACCACGATGATGTTCAACTTCATCGCCTATGCGCTGATGAATTATGTGCTGGTGAACCTGCTGCGCCCGATCGGAAGCATGGACCCGGCATCGGCGCGGTTTGCGGCAGGGCTGAACCTGCCCAAATTGGGCGAGATTCTGGGGCTGGTCGGCATTCCGTTTTCCACCAAGAACCCCGCCAACATCACCTTTCTGATTGCGCTGCTGCTGGCCGTGGGCGTCTGGGCGCTGATGTGGCACACGCGACTGGGTTACGCGCTGCGCGCCTTTGGCAAGTCGGAAAAGGCCGCCGTCTATGCCGGGATCGACCCGGTGAAGATCACGATTTACGCGCTGCTGCTGTCAGGCGGAATTTCCGGGCTGATGGCGATCAATTCGGTGCAGGGCGGGGCGCATCGGCTGGTGTTGAACTCGGTCGAGGGGGCGGGGTTCATCGGCATCGCGGTGGCGCTGATGGGGCGGAACCATCCGTTCGGGATCGTCATCGCCTCGCTGTTGTTCGGGTTCCTGTATGAGGGCGGATCGCAGCTGGCGATGGGCACCACCATCCCGCGTGAGGTGATCACGGTGTTGCAGGCGCTGGTGATCCTGTTCACCGGGGCTCTGCCCTACATGGTGCAGAGGCCGCTGGAGGCGCTGTTCGCGCGCCGGAAGGAGGTCATCTGATGGAACTGGCGAGCTTCCTGCAAATTCTGGATTCGACGATCCGGCTGGCGACGCCTTTGCTGTTTGCTTGCCTCGCGGGGC
>JANLQT010000327.1:0-2556 GCA_031368035.1 Rhodobacterales bacterium
AGCCCGGTTTCCTCGTAATAGCGGATCATCTTGGCCGAGATTCCGCTGGCCCCGGCGGCTTCACCGATGTTCATGACTGGACTTCCGTGGGCGGGGTGCGCGCAAACCGCTTCAAACGAAGGGCGTTGGTCAGAACAAAGACCGAGGATGTGGCCATCGCCCCCGCCGCCAGCATCGGCGACAACAGCGTGCCGTTCAGCGGATACAGCACCCCCGCCGCCACCGGGATCAGCGCAACGTTGTAGGCGAAGGCCCAGAACAGGTTCTGCTTGATGTTGGCCATCGTGGCGCGGCTGATGCCAAGCGCCTTGGCCACGCCGGCCAGATCGCCCCCCATCAGCACCACATCGGCGGTTTCAATCGCCACATCGGTGCCGGTGCCGACCGCCAGCCCCACATCGGCCTCGGCCAAAGCGGGCGCATCATTGATGCCGTCGCCGACAAAGGCCACCTGACGGCCACCGGCGCGCAGCGCCTTGACGGCGGCGACTTTGCCTTCGGGCAGCACCTCGGCCACCACCTCGTCGATGCCGAGTTCGGCAGCGATGGCTTGCGCGGTGCGGCGGTTGTCGCCGGTGATCATCGCAACCTTCAGGCCCAGTTTGTGGAGGGCGGCAATCGCGGCGGCGGAGGTCGGCTTGACCGGGTCGGCCACCGCGATCAGGGCCGCCAGCTTGCCGTCGATGGCGGCATACAGCGGGGTGCGGGCGCGGGTGGCAAGGGCGGCCGCACTGGCGTCAAAGGCGCGGATATCGACGCCGATCTGCGCCATGAAGCGGTCTGCCCCCACCTCGACCCGGCGACCGGCCACTGTCGCGCGGATGCCGAAACCGGGAATCGCGTCGAAGTCCGCGGGCTCCGCCAGCACCAGACCCTCGGCGCGGGCCCCGGCGACGATGGCGACAGCGACCGGGTGTTCGGACCCGGCTTCCGCGGCGGCGACCAGCGCCAGCACCTTGGCCCGGATCATCCCGTCGGCCAATATCACATCGGTCAGCAGCGGGCGGCCTTCGGTCAGGGTGCCGGTCTTGTCCAGCGCCACCACCGTCACGCCGGTCAGGCTTTGCAGCGCCGCGCCATTGCGGAACAAAACGCCGAGTTCCGCCGCCCGCCCGGTGCCGACCATGATCGAGGTCGGCGTCGCCAGCCCCATGGCGCAGGGGCAGGCGATGATCAGCACCGCCACGGCATTGACCAATGCGAAGGACAGCGCCGGCTGCGGCCCCCAGATCAGCCAGACCGCGAAGGTCAGCGCAGCCGCCAGCATCACGGCAGGCACGAACCACGCCGTGACCCGGTCGACCACTGCCTGAATCGGCAGTTTGGCCCCTTGAGCGGCTTCGACCATGCGGATGATCCGCGACAGCATCATGTCGGCCCCGACTTTTTCGGCGCGGTAGGTGAAGCTGCCGGTCTTGTTGATCGTGCCGCCGGTGACGCCAGCGCCTTCCTGCTTTTGCACCGGGATCGGCTCGCCAGAGATCATCGCCTCATCGACATAGGACGCGCCGGTCAGCAGGGTGCCATCGACCGGAATCCGCTCGCCCGGGCGGATCTGGATCACGTCGCCGGGCTTGACCGCTTCCAGCGCCACCTCGACGAAGTCGGTGCCGCGCAGGACATGGGCGGACTTGGCTTGCAACCCGACCAGACGGCTGATCGCCTGCGAGGTGCGGCCCTTGGCCTTCGCCTCCAAATAGCGGCCCATCAGGATCAGGGTGACGATCACCGAGGACGCTTCGAAATACACATTCGCGGTGCCTGCGGGCAGCAAGGCGGGGGCGAAGGTTGCCACCACCGAATAGGCCCAGGCGGCGGACGAGCCCACCACCACCAGCGTATTCATGTCGGGTGCCAGACGCCAAAGTGCCGGAATACCCTTGCGATAAAACCGCAGGCCGGGGCCAAACTGAACGGCCGTCGCCAGCACGAAGTAGAAGATGTAAAGCGGGGTGTCGCCGACCGACATGGTCAACCACATGTGCAGGGCAGGGATGAAGTGACGCCCCATCTCCAGCACGAAGATCGGCAGGGTCAGGGCTGCGGCGATCAGCAGATCGCGTTTCAGCAGCGCCTGTGCGGCTTCGCGCAAGGCACTTGTGTCCGTGACAGAGGTCTGCATTGCGCGCGGTTCGTAGCCGGCCTTGCGGATGGCTGCCGCAATGGACGCCGTCACGGTCGGGCTGAGGTCCGCCACGCGGATCGTGGCGCGTTCGGTGGCAAGGTTGACCGAAGCCGCCACGACGCCCGGAACCGCGCTGACCGCCTTTTCCACCCGCGCCACGCAAGAGGCGCAGGTCATGCCTTCGATGCCAAGATCGAAGCTGGAGGGTTCGATCTCGGAGCCGGCCTTGCGGATCGCCGCGACAACGTCGTCATGGACCGCCGCCGCCGAATAGCGGACCTCGGCCTTTTCCATTGCCAGATTGAGCGTGGCCGATGCCACCCCCTCGACCTTGGCAAGCGCCTTCTCGACCCGGCCCACGCAAGAGGCGCAGGTCATGCCCTGAACCGACAGGGATTCAGTTGCCCCTAAGCGCGGGGTTGCGGCGAAGT
>JANLQT010000367.1:0-2605 GCA_031368035.1 Rhodobacterales bacterium
CGAGCCGGGCGTGACCTCGGTGATGCTGATCGGCGCGGGCCGGGGGTTTTCCGCCGGGATGGACCCAAGCGTGTTCGGCGCCTCGCCTGGCGCTGCGGCGTTGGCCGCGCTGGCACGGCGGATCGAGGGCTTTGCCAAGCCAGTGGTGGCGGTGCTGCATGGCGCCTGTCTGGGCGCGGGGCTGGAACTGGCGCTGGCCTGTCACTGGCGCCTTGCCACCCAGACGGCGCAATTCGGCCTGCCCGAGGTGCATTTGGGCCTGTGCCCCGGCTCGGGCGGATCGCAGCGGTTGCCCCGGCTGATCGGCGGCGCTGCGGCGCTGCGGATGCTGCTGGACGGCGTGCCGGTTCCCGCTGACGAGGCGCTTGCTTTGGGGCTGGTGGATCAGATCGCCACGGGCGAGATTTTTCAGGCTGGGCTAGAGTTTGCAGGCTCGCGTCCGGGACCGCGGGCCACGGCGGACCGGATGGGGCCGTCCGATCTTTATGGGCCCAAGGGGGCATTGGTTGCGGCGCGGGCCCGGATCGCCGGGCAGCATTTGCCCGCGCCGCAGCGGATCATCGACATCGTCGAAGCATCTGGCCTGCTGCCCTTCGATCAGGGGCTGGTGGTCGAGGCCACCACCTTTGCCGAGCTTGCCGCCAGCGCAGCCGCGCAGGGCCTGCGCGCGTCCTGGGAGGCGGAGCGGCGTGCGGTGCAGGTTCCGGCGGTGGTGGCGGCCGCAGCGCCGCCCAAGATGGAGGTGCTGGGGCTTTGGCAGCCGGCCGAGGCCGGCATCGCGACTTTGCTGCGGGCGCTTCATGCGGGGATGGCGGTGATCGTGACCGCCTTGGACCGCGAGGGTCTGGTGGCGGTGCTGAACCAGGTCGCCGCGCAGCAGGATCAGGCGGTGGCGGCGGGTGATTTGACCGAAGTGGCGCGGGACGCCGAATGGGCGCGGCTGTCGGCCAGTCTGGGCCCGTCCGCGCTGGCGGCGGCGGATGTGATCCTGGCCGATCCGGTGGAGGGGGTGCCGGGCCACCTGTGCCTGCCCCTCGGCGGTTTGGCGGCGGGACAAAGCGGCCCGGCGCTGGCGCTGCACGGCAGTTTTGCCGAAATTGCGCTTGGCGCGGCGGCTGATCCTGGCCGGGCGGCGCGCGCGCTGGCGCTGGCCCGGCGCCTGGGGCTGCGCAGCCTGTTCACCGGGCCGGGCGGCCCGATGCTGACCCGCCTGACCCGCGCCCAGGCCGAAGCCGCGCTGGTGCTGGAAGCCGAAGGCACGGCGCCGGACCTGATTGAAGCGGCGCTTGGGGCCTGGCGCGGCGGCGGTGCCATGCCGCACGGCGGCGCTGCGATCCTGCGCGCCTGTCAGGCCGCGCTGGCGGTGGAAGGCGCGCGGATGATCGAGGATGGCACCGCGCGGCGCCCCTGCGACGTCGATGCGGCGGCGATCCTTTCGGGGCTTGTGCCGCGCTGGGACGGCGGGCCGATGGCCTGGGCCGACCGGCTTGGGCTTCTGGTGCTGCGCGCCGATCTGTGGGCGCGGGCCGAAACCGAACCGACGCTTTACACAAGCCCGCCGCTGTTTGACCGGCTGATAGGCGAGGGCCGCAGGCTTGCCAGCCTGAACACCCGTCGTTAGGGGCATGGCGGTAGGTCGGGCTAGAACCCGAGCCTGTGGCAAGAGTCGGGCTATCGCCCGACCTACCGCCCGACCTACGTGAGGATCAGTCCGAACACCACCAGCGCGAGGCCCAGCGCCGAAAGGCCCATCGCGCCCAGGTTGATCAGCACCACGCGCTGCAATTTGGCACGCATCTCGGTTTCGGTGCCGCCCTCGCGCTTGGCGCGTCTGGCCAGCAGGATGCACCAGATCAGCCCCGCAAGCCCCGCCAGCGTCACCGCCACCCCCGCCCAGACCAGTGCCTGCATTGCTGCCTCTCCAAGTTTGGCTGGCCCTAACCGCTTGGCGCGTGCCGTGCAAGCCTGCCCTTGCGAAGCACCGCGGGCCCGGGCTAGGAAGCGGGACCCCAAAGATAAGGTTCTTCCCATGTCCGACACCTCTGATCCCTATGCCGTCACCGCTTCCGAACTGCGCCAGTTCATCGAACGCTTTGAACAGCTGGAAGCGGAAAAGAAGGATGTGGCCGACCAGCAGAAAGAAGTGATGGCCGAGGCCAAGGGCCGCGGCTATGACACCAAGGCCCTGCGCAAGATCGTCGCGCTGCGCAAGCTGAAGCCCGATGATCTGGCCGAGCAGGAAGCGGTGCTGGAGGTGTACAAGCAAGCGCTGGGGATGGTTTGAGGCGACGGGAGGGTCGGGCTGTAGCCCGACCTACGGGCTGGCGTGGTTGGCGAGAGTCGGGCTGTTGCCCGACCTACGGGTTGGCGAGAGTCGGGGTATCCCCCGACGGTTTGACCTTTATGCCGACAGAAACCTGACCCCAGGCAAGGCGGCAAGCCGTGCCACAACGCGGCCGCGACGCAAAGTGCAAACCCCAGCGTGTAGAGCGGTTGAAGATATCCGGTGAACATGCCGCCCAAGAGCGCGATAAACAGCACGTGCGCGGCCACATTCAAATACACGTCGAGAAAATGTCGTTTCACATCGAGGCGGTTCAGCGCG
>JANLQT010000493.1:0-2716 GCA_031368035.1 Rhodobacterales bacterium
GATTGCGCGGGCGCTGGTGCCTAGCCCGGCGGTGCTGATTTTTGACGACAGCACCGCAGCGGTGGATGCGCGAACCGAGGCGCGGATCAAACAGGCGCTTCTGCGCGGGGCCGAGGACCGGGTGACGATGATCGTCGCGCACCGACTGTCCTCCCTCCTGCACGCCGACCGCATTCTGGTGCTGGAAGCGGGACGGGTGGTCGAACAGGGCAGCCATGCCGAGCTTCTGGCGCTGAACGGCCGCTACCGCGTGCTCTATGACTTGCAGTCGCTTGGGTCTGATCGGGAGGCGACATGAGCGTCCAGCAGACAGGCGAGGACTATCAATCCGACCGGCAATCCGCCCCCGGAGCGCCGACGCTGCGCGCCGTGGTCGGCAGTCACCGCATCGAAGAAGAGATGTTCGGGACGGTGTTTGACCAGAAGATCATGGCCCGCATCGGCGCGTTCGTGGTGCCCTATCGGCGGGATTTCATGATCTCGGTCGCGGCGGTGCTGATCTTCACCCTGACGCAATTGTCGATTCCGCTGATCATCCGCTATGTCATTGACGGCGGCTTGATGGCACAAGATGCCAGCGTGCTGCACCTTGGCCTTGGCGTGCTGGCAGCGATGATCGTGGTCAACTACGCCGCCAGCCATGTGCAGGAAACCCTTGTCGGACGCGCCGCCGAAAATGTGCTTTTCGATCTTCGCCGCGCGATGTTTGCTCATCTGCAACGGGTTTCCTTGTCCTTTATGGACAAAACCGAGGTTGGCCGCCTGATGTCGCGCTTGCAGGGCGATGTCGGCTCCATGCAGGAATTTCTGGAAACCTCGGTCATCTCGGTCGGCGATATCGTCCTTCTGTTCGGCATCATCGGACTGATGCTGTATCTCGATCCCGGCCTCGGCGCGATCACTTTGTCGGTGCTGCCGGTGCTGTTCGTCGTGCGCATCTTCTGGCTGCCGCTGGCCCGCGCCGCCTTCATCAAGGCGCATGAGACGAACTCTGCCGTCAACGGCGCGCTGGCCGAAGGCATCCACGCCGTCCGCACCGTGCAGGGCCTTGGCCGGGAAGAGGTGAACGCCCGGCTGTATGGCGACAAGGTCCATGCCAACCTGCTGACACAGCTTTGGGCCTCCAAGGTGGCGCAGGTGCTGGTGCCGATCGTGGACACGCTGACCGGCCTTGCCATGGCGATGGTGATCGTGCTGGGCGGCACGATGGTGCTGGACCGGCGGCTGGACGTGGGGGTGATGGTCGCCTTCCTGTTCTACATCCAGCGGTTTTTCGACCCGATCCGGTCCCTGACCATCCAGTATTCGGTGATGCAGCGCGCCATGGCCTCGGGCCAACGCCTGATCGAGGTGATGGACGTGGACCTGTCCGTCACCGACAAACCCGGCGCGATCAATCTGCCCCGCACTGACGGCGCGATCAGTTTCGACCACGTCACCTTCGGTTACGACCCGCGCCACCCCGTGCTGCGCGATCTGTCCTTTGACGTGAAGCCCGGCCAGACCGTCGCGCTGGTCGGCCCGACCGGTTCGGGCAAAAGCTCGGCCATGTCCCTGATCCACCGGTTCTACGACGTGACCGACGGCGCCGTGCGCGTCGGCGGCCAGGATGTGCGCGACGTGACGCTGGAGTCTCTCGGCCAGCAGATTGCCATGGTCCTGCAAGACCCGTTCCTGTTCACCGGCACCGTGCTGGAAAACATCCGCTACAACAAGCAATCCGCCACCCGCGAGCAGGTGATCGCCGCCGCCACCGTGCTTGGCGCCGACACCTTCATCCGCGCCCTGCCGCAGGGTTATGACACCATATTGGGAGAGCGGGGCGGCTCGCTGTCCACCGGCCAGCGCCAACTCCTCAGCTTCGCCCGCGCGCTGGTCGCCGATGCCCCGATCCTGATCCTGGACGAGGCCACCGCCAGCATCGATTCAGCCACCGAGCAGGTGATCCAGAAGGCGCTGGCGGTGCTGCTGAAAGGCCGCACCGGCCTCGTCATCGCGCACCGGCTGGCGACCGTGCGCCATGCCGACCTGATCCTGGTGCTGCAACAGGGCCGGCTGGTGGAACGCGGCACCCATGCCGAACTTCTGGCCAAGGGCGGGCTTTACGCCGGACTTTACCGCGCCAACTACGCCAGCTTCGACGACGCCGACTGATTGCGCGAAAGGGGCAGGGGGCGTGCAACCCACCTTACCACTTCGTTAACAAAATTTTCGATATCGTTCTGAATCAAAGCCTTACGCGATGTTGCACGCGTGCAACATCGCGCATTTCACACTTTACGGCAGCCGATACCCCGCCGCCACGAACAGCCGATACCATTCCTCGCGGCTCAGAACGACCCCCGCGCCGGCGACACATTCCTTCACCCGCTCCGGATTTGTCGTGCCCAGAACCACCTGCATCTTGGCCGGATGCCGGGTGATCCAGGCCACCGCCACCCCGGTCGGGGTAATGCCATGCGCCGCCGCAATCTCGTCCAGCGCGATGTTCAGTTCCAGATGCGACTCCCGGTCGCCGACGAACACCCCGTCAAAGAACCGCTTCTGGAACGGCGACCAGGCCTGGATCGTCATGCCCTTCAGCCGCGAGTAATCCAGGATCCCCAAGGTCCGATCCTCGCTTTGCTCCGCCCCTTCCATGTTCATCGCAATGCCTTGCGCGATCATCGGCGCATGGGTGATCGACAGTTGCATCTGGTTCACCAGCAAGGGCTGC
>JANLQT010000494.1:0-6301 GCA_031368035.1 Rhodobacterales bacterium
CAACTGGACCTGCTGAAAACCTATAGCGCGTCCGAGAGTCAGGGGTTTGTGAAGCTGCGGTTGCCGGCTTCGGTGCCGTATCTGTTCGCCTCGTTGAAGGTCGGGATTGCGGCGTCGCTGGTGGGGGCGATTGTCGGAGAGATGCCGACCGGGGCAATCGAGGGCTTGGGCGCGCGGATGCTGATCGGCAGCCAGTTCGGATCCCCGATCATCGTCTGGGCGGCGCTGTTTGCGGCGGCGATTCTGGCGGGGGTGCTGATCCTTGTGGTGCGGCTGGCGGAGGCGCTGGTGCTGCGGTCGATGGGGATGCGCGCATGAGGCTGGTGACGCTGGCTGTCCTGTTCTGGCTGGGGGCCTGGGCGCTGAATGCCTGGTTGGCGCAATCGCGCTGGGCGCGGTCGCGGGGCGCGCGGATCCTCATTCCGGTGTTGTTTGGGTTGGCGGTTTTGGCGCTGTGGCAGGGCGTCACGGTCGGGCTTGGGGTGCCGGAGGTGGTGCTGCCTGCGCCGACGACGATTGGTGCGGCCATCGGGGACAATCTGCCGATGCTGGGGATGGATTTCGTGCAGACTGTGCTGAAAGGCGCGCTGTCGGGGTTCATGATCGGGTCGGGCGCCGCCGTGGCGGTGGCAGTTCTGGTGGACCGCAGCACGTTTCTGAAAGCCGGGCTGCTGCCGATCGGCAATTTCGTGGCGGCCTTGCCGATTGTCGGCATCGCGCCGATCATGGTGATGTGGTTCGGCTTTGACTGGCAAAGCAAATCTGCCGTCGTAGTGGTCATGGTGTTTTTCCCGGTGCTGGTGAACATGGTGGCGGGGCTGGAGGCGTCGGAACGGATGCAGAGGGATCTGATGGCGACCTGGGGCGCAAGCTATTGGCAGACACTGGTCAAGCTGCGCCTGCCCGCCGCGATGCCGTTCCTGTTCAACGGGCTGAAGATCGCCTCGACGCTGGCGCTGATCGGGGCCATCGTTGCCGAAAACTTTGGCTCGCCCACGGTGGGCATGGGCTTTCGCATCTCGACAGCCGTCGGACGGCTGGACCTGCCCATGGTCTGGGCAGAAATTGCCGTGGCGGCGGTGGCCGGTTCGGCCTTTTACGCTTTGGTGTCGCTGATCGAGAAAAGCGTCACGTTCTGGCATCCCTCGCAACGGGGGGTTTGAGTTCAACATGGAGGCTACAAAAATGAAAAAACTTCTGCTTTCCGCCCTGACGCTGGCATTGGCCAGTGGTGCGGCGTTGGCCGACGAATCGGTGAAGCTGCAACTGAAATGGGTGACGCAGGCCCAGTTCGGCGGCTATTACGTCGCCGCCGCCAAGGGCTATTACAAGGACGAGGGGCTGGATGTGACGATCCTTCCCGGCGGGCCGGACATCGCGCCCGAGCAGGTGATCGCCGGCGGCGGCGCCGATGTGATCGTGGACTGGATGCCGGGCGCCTTGGCGGCCCGCGAGCGCGGGGTGCCCTTGGTGAACATCGCCCAGCCGTTCAAGCATGGCGGGTTGGAGATGACCTGTCTGAAGGACAGCGGCGTCGCCACCACGGCGGACTTCAAGGGAAAGACGCTGGGCGTGTGGTTCTTCGGCAACGAATATCCGTTCTATGGCTGGATGGCCAAGCTGGGCCTGAAGACGGACGGTTCGGCGGACGGGGTGACCGTGCTGAAGCAGGCGTTCAACGTCGATGCCTTGCTGCAAAAGCAGGCCGCCTGCATCTCGGTGATGACCTATAACGAATATGGTCAGGTCATTGACAGCGGCATCACGCCGGACCAGTTGGTCACCTTCAACTACCATGACGAAGGCGTCGGCATCATGGAGGACGGGCTGTATGTGATGGAGCCGAACCTCGCCGACGAAGCCTTCAAGGAAAAGATGGTGAAGTTCGTGCGCGCCTCGATGAAGGGCTGGAAATATGCCGAGGCCAATCCGGATGAAGCCGCGCAAATCGTGGTGGATGCGGACGAGACCGGGGCGCAGACGCTGGACCATCAGAAATACATGATGGGCGAAGTGGCGAAACTGACGGCCGGTTCGAACGGCGCGCTGGATCCGGCGGACTTCGACGAGACCGTTGCCACGCTGCTGGCGGCGATCTCGGCCGAGAACCCGGCGATCACCAAGGCGCCGGAAGGCATGGCCTGGACCCATGACATCACCGACAAGGCGTTGCAGTAAGCGGTGCGTGCGACCACGCACCCACCCCTTGATCGTTGAAACCGGCGCCCGGGGGAAACCTCGGGCGCTTTCGTTTGGGGGGGCGGCGCTTGAAAAATCGCTTTCTGTCAGAGCCTGGCGGCGTGTAAGTGTGTCGTGTTGCAGATGATTCCCCGGGAGGGTTCATGTTTTACGAATACCGGGTCGTGCCGGCCCCGAACCGGGGAGAGAAGGCGCGCGGGGTGAAAACTACGGCGGACCGTTTTGCGCTGGCCCTGACCGGGGTCATGAACAAGCTGGGGCGCGAGGGGTGGGAGTATCTGCGGGCCGACACTTTGCCCTGCGAAGAGCGCATTGGCCTGACCGGCAGCAAATCGACGTTTCAGCATCTTCTGGTGTTCCGCCGTGCCGTATCCGAAGCGGCAGATATTCCGGTCGTGACGCCGGCATCCCAGGAAATCATGGCGGCGCCGGCCATTCCGCGCCTGGGTCCGGCCACCGGCTCGCCCGGAGGCGCCGCGCCGGAGCTTGGCCCGGCTGCACCGCCCTCGCCCCTGGTGCTTGGGTCCAGCCTTGCGCCGGTGCCGTCGCCGAAATTGGCCGCCGAATAGTCAGCGGCGCAGGCGCGACAGGGCCTGCGGCAGGGTTTCGGCAAAGACATCCAGCGCGGGGGCATCGCCCAGCGAGACGCGGATGCAGCGGTTCAGCGGCACCGCGCCCGGCATACGGACAAAGACGCCAAAGGTAGCGAGCGCGTCCAAAAGCGCCCTGGCGTAGTCGCCGTCTCGCCCGACATCCATCGCCACAAAATTGGTGGCCGAGGGCAGCGGGGTCAGCCCATTGGCGCGGGCGATCACGCCGAGACGGTGCCGCCCCGCCTCGGCCCAGGTGTGCAGACGGGACAGGTGGCCGGTGTCGGACAGGGCCGCGATGCCGCCGGCCTGCGCGATCCGTCCCACGCCGAAATGGTTGCGCACCTTGTCGAAGGCCAGCGCCAGATCGGGCGCGGCCAGCGCATAGCCTAGCCGCAGGCCGGCGAGGCCGTAGGCTTTGGAAAACGTACGGAAGCGGATCACGCGGGGATCATCGGGGGCGATACGGGCCGCCGTGCCCTCGGGCGCAAATTCGACATAGGCCTCGTCCAGCACCAGAAGCGCGCCTTCGGGCAAGGCTTCGATCGTCGCCTCAATCACGGTGCCGGGGTGATGGGTGCCCATCGGGTTGTCCGGGTTGGCGAGATAGATCAGCTTGGCGCCGGTGGCGCGGGCAAGGTCCAGCAGCGCCTGAGGGTCTTCGTGGTCGTCCCGGTAGGGCGCGCGGTGCAGGGTGCCGCCGAAGCCCGCGACGTGAAAGCCGAAGGTCGGATAGGCCCCGGCAGAGGTCACGACAGCATCGCCCGGGCCGATCATCAGGCGGACCAGCAGGCCCAGGAGGGCGTCGATGCCCTCGCCCACCACGACATGCGCCGGGCTGGTGTGGTGATGGGCGGCGACGGCGGCTTTCAGGTCGTGGTTTTCGGGGTCGCCATACATCCAGACGTCCTGGGCGGCGCGTGCCATGGCTTCGACGGCGAGGGGGGAGGGGCCGAACAGGGATTCATTGGCGCCGAGGCGGGCCCTGAACGGCTGGCCTGCGCGCCGCTCCAGGGTTTCCGGCCCGGTGAAGGGGACGGTGGAGGGCAGACTGGCGGCAAGAGGGGTCAGGCATGGTCCGGTCATGGCGCTCATGTCACATCAAACCCGCCCGGCCCGCAAGATGGCAGCGCGCGGCGGGAAGCGCTGGACATCGTCTGGGCGATGCTTGATCGTTGCGCCAAACCCCGCCGGCAGAGCCGGGGCACAGGGACGGACAAGGACGGAAGGCCGCGTGACCAGCTTCAAGTTTGGCCAAACTCGCGGCTCCGCGCTGGTGCTGTGCCTTGTTCTGGCGGGCCCTCTTCGGGCCGAGGACAGGACCTTTTCCGCCGAGGGGGCGGATGCCGCATTCGGCCTGGGCCCGCGCTATCTGGCGATGGGCGGCACCGGGGCTGCGACAGCGGACGATGTCTATGCGCTGTATTACAACCCCGCGAATCTGGGCGGTATCGACCGGCCGATGGTGACCCTAGGCCGGCAGGTTGAAGCGGTTTTGCGGCCCTATAGTTTCGCCGGCGTTGCCCTGCCCTTGCCCTTCACCCAGGCCTACGGCTTTGACGCCACGCTGGCCTTGGCGCGATATCCGCGCATCCATGCCCATTCGACCGGCGCCTTTGGCCCGGACGATTTCGAAAGCGTCTTCCTGCGTTTTCTGCTGCCCGGGTTGACCGGCGATTATGACGGCACCATCGATTCCAAGACCATGGTGAACCGGCTGGCTTTGGGGGTGACCCTGCATGATCTGCCCTGGCTGAGCCTGGGCGGCAATGTCGACATGATCGACTGCCGCACGGGCACCTGCGGGGTTTCGGCCGGGACGGTCTATTCGGTCCATGCCACTGCTGTCAGCTATGGTCTGTCCGTCGCCCTGCGTCCGAGCGACACGGTGACCCTGGGGCTGGCGGTCAGCGATGTCAGCACGGGACTGACCATCACCTCGGTTACCACCGATGCCTCTGGCAGCACGACGAGCATCCTGCAGTCGCAACTGCCTTGGCGCGTCGGGATAGAAGCGGCCTGGCAGGCGCGCAGCGATCTGCTGTTGGCGGTGGGGACGCAAAGCTACCGCGGGCACTATGGCGGCTATGATCTGGTGATCGACACCTTGCATGCCGGCGCGGAGTGGCAGGCCGGCGGGCCCTGGGCGGTGCGGGCCGGGGCCTGGGCGCCCTTGCGCATCGAATCGGGCCAGTTTGTCACGCCGCAAGTCATCGCGAAGGCAGCGCCGACCCTGGGTCTGGGCTGGAAAAAGGCGGGCGTGGCGGCGGACCTTGCCATCCTGGTGCATCCGCTTGATTCGATGCACGCCGGCCGGCCGGTGGTGTCCGAAGAATTCTCGCTGACCATCCAGTTCTGAAAGCCCGCGCCGAAGGACCGCGCCGAAGGGGCCGGCGCGGCAGGGTCAGTCGATCTCGGCCAGCCGCGCCATGGCGGCCTTGACCAGTGCCGCCTCGCCCTGCCGGGCTTCGAGGTTGGCCTTGGCTTCGTCCACCACCTCCTCGGGGGCAGAGGTGGCAAAGTTGGGGTTGTTCAAGCGGCCGTTCAGACCGGCGATTTCCTTGGCGAGTTTCTCCAGCGTCTTGGACAGGCGGGCCTTTTCCTCGGCCACGTCGATCAGGCCTGCGAGGGGGATGGCGAAGCTGGCGCCGTCCAGCGTGACGGCGATGGAGCCTTTGGGCGAGGGGCCTTCGCTGAAGTTGCCCACGCGGGCCATACGGCGGATCAGGGCTTCGTTGCGGGTCCAGGCGGCGCGGGCAGGACCCGATAGGCTGGTAGCGACAAGGTCGATCTTCAGGCCAAGCGGGACATGCACCTGGGCGCGGGCAGAGCGGATTTCGTCGATCAGGGCGGTGACGAAGGTCATTTCGGCCTCGGCGGCGGGGTCGATGAGGTCCGCGCCGTAGGTTGGCCAGTCGGTGTGGACCAGCAGTTTGGCGCGGGTGCCGGTGGTGGACCACAACTCTTCGGTGATGAAAGGCATGATCGGGTGCAGCAGGATCATCGACTGGTCCAGCACCCAGGCCATAGTGGCGCGGGTCTCGGCGGCTTCGGTCCCGTCGAACAGCGGTTTGGCAAACTCGACATACCAGTCGCAGACCTTGCCCCAGACGAAGGCGTAAAGCGCGTTCGCGGCCTGATCGAAGCGGTAGTCGGTCAGGGCGGCGTTCACTTCGGTCAGGGCTTTGGCGACCTCGCCGATGATCCAGCGGTTGGCGGTGGCTTGGGCGGGGGGCGCGGTGCTGGCGGCGTGGCCGTCCCAGACGCCGTTCATTTCGGCAAAGCGGGCGGCGTTCCACAGTTTGGTGCCGAAGTTGCGGTAGCCTGCGATGCGTTGGGTCGACAGTTTCAGATCGCGGCCCATGGCGGCCATAGCGGTCAGGGTGAAGCGGACGGCATCGGTGCCGTATTCATCAATCAGATCAAGCGGATCGAGGACGTTGCCAAGCGATTTGCTCATCTTCTTGCCCTTTTCATCCCGCACGAGGGCGTGGACGTAGACGGTTTTGAAG
>JANLQT010000529.1:0-1604 GCA_031368035.1 Rhodobacterales bacterium
GGGATAATGACCCGGCGCTGGAGGACGAATACCGCAAACTGGGGACCACGGCGGGGGCCTATGACGACTGGCACGAGGGCCGCGACCCCGCCGGGATCACCACGCAGGACCCGGCGCTGTACGGGCGGTTCGACCCGATCCTGGGGGGGCGGCGGTTGAAGAACTACCTGAAGGTGATGACGCTGGAGGCGCAGACGATTGCGCGGGCTTGCGGCAAGAGCCACCTGCACAATCTGGAACCGGAAGACCTGTGTGCGCTGACGGTTGAAGCCGCAGCGATGGCCGGGGTGCCGATTGCGGGGACCGACTGGATTCCGGGCCGCAGCCGATAGTTTCTGTGGCCGATAATCAACAAAAAAGACGAACGGGGAGCCGAACATGGCGAAAGACAAGACCAAGGATCTGGCGGACTGGGCCAAGGAGCGCGGCGTCAAGTATTTCATGATTTCCTACACGGACCTGTTTGGGGCTCAAAGGGCCAAGCTGGTGCCGACGCAGGCCATCAATGACATGGCGGTGGAAGGGGCCGGGTTCGCAGGGTTTGCGACCTGGCTGGACCTGACCCCGGCGCATCCCGATCTGATGGCGGTGCCGGATGCGTCTAGCGCGATCCAGTTGCCGTGGAAGAAAGAGGTCGCCTGGGTTGCTGCCCGCGCCACGATGGAAGGCAAGATGGTCGATCAGGCGCCGCGCAATGTGCTGGAAAAGCTGGTGGCCGAGGCGGCGACGGAAGGTCTGCGCGTCAAGACCGGGGTGGAGCCGGAGTTCTTCCTGCTGACCGCCGATGGCTCGCAAATCTCGGACCCCTACGACACCGCGGAAAAGCCCTGCTACGACCAGCAGGCGGTGATGCGCCGCTATGACGTGATCGCGGAAGCCTGTGATTACATGCTGGAATTGGGCTGGGAAGCCTATCAGAACGACCACGAGGACGCCGTCGGCCAGTTCGAGATGAACTGGAAGTATGACGATGCGCTGCAGACCGCCGACAAGCACTCCTTCTTCAAGTTCATGATGAAATCGGTGGCCGAAAAGCACGGGCTGCGCGCGACCTTCATGCCCAAGCCGTTCAAGGGGCTGACCGGGTCGGGGTGCCATGCCCATATCTCGGTGTGGTCGCTGGATGGCAAGAAGAACGCCTTCTCGGACCCCAGCAAAGAGTTGAGCCTGTCCGATCAGGGGCGGAACTTCCTGGGCGGGATCATGAAGCACGCAAGCGCGCTGGCGGCGATCTGCAATCCGACGGTGAACAGCTACAAGCGCATCAACGCGCCGCGCACGTCCTCGGGCGCGACATGGGCGCCGAACACGGTGACCTGGACCGGCAACAACCGCACCCATATGGTGCGCGTGCCGGGGCCGGGGCGGTTCGAGTTGCGTCTGCCGGACGGGGCGGCGAACCCCTATCTGCTGCAGGCCGTCATCATCGCGGCGGGGCTGGACGGGGTCAGGACCAAGGCTGACCCAGGCAAGCGCTATGACATCGACATGTATCAGCAGGGGCATACCGTGAAGGGCGCGCCGAAGCTGCCGCTGAACCTGCTGGATGCCTTGCGCGATTATGACAAGGACAAGACCCTGAAGGCGATGATGGGCGAGGAGTT
>JANLQT010000530.1:0-1602 GCA_031368035.1 Rhodobacterales bacterium
CCAGCCCTCGCTGGCCAGGCGTCGTCGGCTTATACGACTTAAGTGCCATGCTTTCTGTCTTCCGTCAGCTATCGGGCCGCATTGCGACCCCGGGTGAAGGGCTCCGAAGATCCCCAGTTCGAGGCCATCAGGGGCGAAAAACCCGCCCGAAACGACCCGATTCCTTGCAAAATCCACGGCCCCGGCGAACCGGGGCCGTCAGATTCGCGGCCTTCTATCAGAGGCCCGTGGTCACGTCGATGGTGTTTCCCTCAACAAGGGTCACATAGGCCTTCTTCCTGTCCGAGCGTTCGCCTGGGCGGCCGCGGAACTTCTTGGCCTTGCCTTTGGTGATCGTCGTGTTCACCGCCTTCACCTTGACGCCAAAGACCGCCTCGACGGCTTCCTTGATCATCGGCTTGGTGGCATCCATCGCAACCTGGAAGACGACCGTGCCATTTTCCGAGGCCATGGTGGCCTTTTCGGTGATGACCGGCTTCTTGATCAGGTCGTAGTGTTCGGGTTTCGCACTCATTTCAAACGGGCCTCCAGAGCTTCGACACCGGCCCGCGTGATCACCAGTTGATCGCGCTTGAGGATGTCATAGACATTGGCGCCCATGGTCGGCAGCACGTCGATGCCGTCGATGTTGCGCGCGGCCAATGCGAAATTCGCATCCACCGAGGCGCCATCGATGACCAGAACGCGCTTCCAACCCAACTCGGACGCGAACTTGGCAAGCGTCGAGGTCTTGGCTTCAGCCATCGTGGCCGCATCCAGGATGATCAGCTCACCGGCCTTCGCCTTGGCCGACAGCGCATGGCGCAGGCCAAGCGCGCGGAACTGCTTGGGCAGGTCATGGGCGTGCGAGCGCGGGGTCGGACCCTTGACCACACCACCATGCCGGAAGATCGGCGCCTTTTTGGAACCGTGGCGTGCGCCGCCGGTGCCCTTCTGGCGATAGATCTTCTTGGTCGAGTACGACACTTCAGCCCGCGTCAGGACCGAGTGCGTACCGGCTTGCGCCTTGGACCGCTGCCAGCGGACAACCCGGTGCAGGATATCGGCGCGCGGTTCCAGACCGAACAGGTCTTCGGACAGGTCGATCGAGCCGGCCTTGCCGCCGTCGAGACGGATCACATCGAGTTTCATGCTTCACCTCCGGCCACAGCGGTTTCAGCCGGTGCAGCAGTGCTGCGAGTCGCAGCCGGCGTCGGGACGTTGGCGAAAGCGGGCTTTTTCACCGCATCCTTCACCGTCACCCAGCCGCCCTTGTGACCCGGGACAGCGCCCTTGATCATGATCAGGCCACGGTCGGCGTCGGTGCGAACAACTTGCAGATTCTGCGTCGTGGTCCGAACCGCGCCCATGTGGCCGGCCATCTTCTTGCCCTTGAACACCTTGCCGGGGTCCTGGCACTGGCCGGTAGACCCGTGCGAGCGGTGCGAGACCGACACCCCGTGCGAGGCGCGCAGGCCGGAGAAGTTGTGCCGCTTCATGGCGCCTTGAAAGCCCTTGCCGCTGGACGTGCCCGCGATATCGACGAACTGACCTGCAAGATAATGGTCAGCGGTGATTTCCGCGCCCACATCAATCAGGCAATCCGGCGTCACGCGAAACTCT
>JANLQT010000534.1:0-3022 GCA_031368035.1 Rhodobacterales bacterium
CCAAAGACGAAATAACCGATCACCAGCGCGAACAGCATCGAGGCATAATCGAACGGGGCCACCAGTGAAGCATCGGCTTCGCGGTAGCTGGCGGTCAATAAAATCTGCCCGGCACCGCCCAGCAGCCCAGCGGTGACCAACAGCGCCGCTTGCACCAATGGGGGCGTAACCCAGCCAAAAGGAATGGAAATCAGCGACAGCAGGGTCGAGGTGGTCGAGAAATAGAACACGATGGTCGCGGTCTTTTCGGTCAGAATCAGTTTGCGAACAAAGACTTGCGCCAGGGCGGCAAACAGCGCGCCGCACAGCACGACCATGGCCCCGAACGCCTCGGCCGTGCCGGCATGGCTGTCGCCGCTTACGGTCAGGCGCGGGCTGAGCACGATCAGCACGCCGGTCAGCCCCAGCACCACTGAGCCGATACGGAAGGCGCGGACGGTTTCGCCCAGAAACATCGCGGCCAGAATCACCACGATCAGGGGCGAGGCATAGCCGATGGCCGTGACCTCGGGCAGGGGCAGATAGCCCAGACCCGCAAAGCCCATGCCCATCGCCATGGTGCCGACCAGCCCGCGCCAGACATGGCCCATCGGGTTGGCGGTCAGAAAGCCGGTTTTCAGGTCGCCCTGCAGGACCAGCCAGCCGACGATGACCGGGATGGCAAAGAACGACCGGAAGAACACCGCCTGACCGGGCGGCACATGCGCCGCCTTGATCAGCGAGGCCATCGCGATGAACAGCAGCACCGAGCAGAGTTTGTAGGCAATGCCGCGCAGCGGGCGCATGGGCAGGCTCCTTCGGGATATCCCGATCAGGTGCACCAAGTCTGGCGGAATTCAAGGGACTTGACCGATTTCGGGGGATTTACTGTCGGGCGGCGTTGGGGTTCCATGCGGCAAAGGGAGTATGCCCATGACAGCCAGCCTTGCCGACAGGATTGATCAGGGGCGCGGCCTTGTGCCCGCCGATCTGGTGCTGAAAGGCGCGCGCGTGTTCGACCTGATCACGGGCGATCTGGTTCACACCGATGTGGCGATCTGCGGCGACACCATCGTGGGGGTGTTTGGCGATTATCACGGTCGGCAAGAGGTCGATTTCACCGGACGCATTCTGGTGCCGGGCTTCATCGACACGCATCTGCATATCGAAAGCTCGCTGGTCACCCCGTTTGAATTTGACCGCTGCGTGACGCCGCATGGCGTGACCACCGCGATTTGTGACCCGCACGAGATTGCCAATGTCTGCGGTCTGACCGGGATCAACTACTTCCTTGATGCCTCGACCCGTCTCGTCATGGACCTGCGCGTGCAACTGTCGTCTTGCGTGCCCTCGACCCATATGGAGACCACCGGCGCCCGGCTGGAGGCGGCGGATCTGATCCCGCTGATGCACCACCCCCGCACCCTGGGACTGGCCGAGTTCATGAATTACCCCGGCGTTCTGATGCAGGACACCGCCGCGCTGGCCAAGCTGGACGCCTGGTCCGGCCGGCATATCGACGGCCATGCGCCCCTGCTGTCGGGCCGCGATCTGAACGCCTATCTTTCCGCCGGTATCCGCACCGAACACGAGGCGACGTCTTACGAGGAAGGGCTGGAAAAGCTGCGCAAGGGGATGCGCGTCTTGATCCGCGAGGGTTCCGTATCGAAGGACCTGCACGCGCTGGCACCGCTGCTGACCGAACGCAACTCGCCCTACCTGTGCTTTTGCACCGACGACCGCAACCCGCTGGATATCGCGGAACAGGGCCACCTCGACTATATCATCCGTACCGCGATTGCGCTGGGGGCCCCGCCGCTGGCCTCCTACCGCGCGGCAAGCCTGTCGGCGGCCGAGGCCTTCGGCTTGAAGGACCGCGGCCTGATCGCGCCCGGCAAGCGCGCCGATATCGTGGTGCTGGGCTCTTTGGAGGCTTGCGACGTGGTGCAGGTCTTTGCGGGCGGGGTCGAGGTGACGGCGGCGGCCTTTGCGGCGCGTGAAATCCTCCCCCCGGTCGCCCGAAATTCGGTGAAGGCCCCGCGCATGGAAGCGCATCATTTCCGCACCGGCGGCAACCGCACCGAAACGCCGGTGATCGGGGTGATCCCCGGCAAGATCATCACCGAGCATCTGCATTTCGACCTGCCCCCGGTGGACGGCGACAAGCGGCCCGACATCGCTCGCGACCTGGTGAAGATCGCGGTGATTGAACGTCACGGGGTGAACGGCAACCGCGCGACCGGGTTCGTGAAGGGCTTCGGGCTGAAGCGCGGGGCGATCGGGTCCACCCTGTGCCACGACCACCACAACATCGCGATTGTCGGGGTGGATTATGCCGACATGGCGTTGGCAGCGAACCGGCTGGGAGAGATCGAGGGCGGGTTCGTGGTGGTGGAGGGCGGCAAGATCCTCGCCGAACTGCCGTTGCCACTGGCGGGGTTGATGAGTCTGGACAGTTTCGAGGCTGTGCATGACCGGCTGATCCTGCTGCGCGCGGCGGCGAAATCGCTGGGCGTGGTGCTGCACGAGCCGTTCCTGCAACTGGCGTTTCTGGCTCTGCCGGTGATCCCGCATCTGAAGATCACCGATATGGGGATGGTCGACGTGGACAAGTTCGAGATCATCCCGTGACGCTGTGTCCACGCGTGGACAAAACTCGCGCCCTTTGAAATCAAGGGCTTGCGATTCCAAATGTACGAAGCGTTAGGAAACGCGCCAACGATTTTCCTCCGAAAAATCAGGCGCGACGACCGGCGTGAGGGCTGAATTTTCGGAGAAAATTCGTTGCCCTCACTGGGGCACGCGCCGGGGCACACGCCGCCAGCCGGTCACCTCGCCCTCCATCGGCGCGATCCGGGCGATGGCGTCCTGGAGCCCCTCGTAAGCCACCGACATGGTGAAACCGTTGGCATGCAGGATCTTGTCCGGCCCGGTCAGGATCGCCACATGGCCCTTCCAGAACACCAGGTCGCCGCGCTGCGCCTCTTCGCGCGGGATCGGCGGCAGGCCGTCAAGTTGCAGGTCGCTGTCGCGCGGGATCTGC
>JANLQT010000548.1:0-2103 GCA_031368035.1 Rhodobacterales bacterium
CGGCAAAGAACCCGGTGATCCGCCGCGTCAGCACCATCCAGCCCTCGGCCTGCATCGGCACCGTCTCGTCCATCACCAGTTTCAGATAGCTCTTGCCCTGAAGCAGACCGACGCCCAGCACGGCCGCGAAGATCGTATAGATGATCGTCGGCTTCATCTTGAAGAATCGCTCGTCATTGAACCACAGCGTAAAGCCGGCCATCACCACGATGATCACCAGCGTCACGATTTGCATCCGGCTGACCTTTCCCGTCAGGCGCCACAGGATCACCGTGGTCAACGCCGTAAGTGCGGCAAAGAAGGCGGCCATCAGGATGAACCCGGAATAGGTTTGTCCGCCGATGACGTACGAGGCGTCCTTCACAAACCGGAACCCCGCGAAGAACAGGACAATCGGCCCGAAATCCAAAGTCCCCTTGACCCAAGGATTGATCTTTTTCACAGCCTAGCCTCCAACTTCCATCACCACCGCGCCCAAGGCGATCAGCCCCATCAGGGCGCCGCGCAGCACGCCCACCTTCTCGCCCAACATCAGCCAGCCAATCAAGCCGCAAACACCGTCGAGGTTTCGCGCATTGCCGCAACCTCGCCCACATGATCAATCCGCGTCGCAATCAAAATCGACCCGAACGAGCCAAACGCCACCAGCGCCCCGATCACCCCGCGCTTGGCCAGCGGTGCCATCCGCTCCACCGGCAAAGCCCGCCACCGCCGCCAGGTGATCACCGGCACAAACACCGAATCCACCACGAAAAACCAGGCGAGGAAGGTAAACGGGTCCGCCACCGCCCTTATGCCCCAGGCGTCAAACGTCGTGTAAGCCGCCACCGTCCCGCCTGTCAGCGCCGCCAGCCCCAGCGCCGGCAGCAACTTGCGCGCATCCGGCCCCATCGCCAGCAAAGCCGCCGCCGACAGGCCCAGAATCCCCGCCACCAGCAGGCCCAGTCCCAGCCATTGCAGCGGATAAAACACTTCGCCGAACACCAGCCCCGCAAAGGCCACGGTGTAAAGCGGCCCCGTGCCCCGCACGATAGGATAGACCACGGTATAGGCCGCCCGGTCATAGGTCAGCGCCTGCAACACCTTGTAAACACAGTGGATCAGGAACGCGCCGCCAAAGATCGCCCACTGCCGCCCCACCGGCCAGGGCACCACGAACAGCGCAAACGGCAGCGCCATCAGGCCATAACTGGCATCAATCGCCGCCCGCGCCAGCCAGGGATCATCCCGCCCCTTCTGCAACGCGCCGAACACCGCATGCAGCACCGCCGCCAGCAGCGCCAGGGCCAGCGCCAGCCAGTGCCCTGCGGGGGTTCCCGCCAGTGAGATCAGCCACGCGCCCATGCCTCACCATCGCCTTTCGGCGCGACTTAGACCGGCCTCGATCGGACAAGTAAAGGGGCGACGTCGGGCCCGCTGCGTCGACCCCGATGCATGCCCGAATACATCCGCTGACCACACACTTGAATCATTCGCAGGATTTCGAAATCTTTCCCGCGACAACCGCGGTGCGGCGCTGCACAGTCGCGACATGCCTCGTACGCTCAAAGGAATTTCCCGATGTCCCGTGCCACGTTGTATGAAATCATTGCGCGCCACCGCGCCGAGGAGTTCGACCCGGCGAGGCTGACTGATTTCACCCTGTCGCCGGGCCGGGACGTCGCGGCCGAGATCGTGGTCCGCGATCCCGCCTGGTCGCTCTACGGGATCAACCTCGACGACGATCAGGCGATCTTCGTCCGCCTGTCCCCCGACACCGACCTGCCCAACGCGGCCTTCGTTCACATGATGCAGTTCGCGACGGCGCAGCAGGTGCTGACCCTGCCATTGTCCGCCCTGCCCGCCCTGTCGCTGGACCTGCCGAGACCCGAAAAGATCATCTTCGTCTTCTCGATCGGCCGCTGCGGCACCACGCTCGCCAGCCACATGCTGGCCGAGGTACCCACGGTCTATTCCCTGTCCGAACCCGATCCATTCATGACCTTGGCCCTGGCGCGCTTCACCCTGCCAGAGGGTGAGCAACTGGCGCTGATCGCCGCCGCCACCCGGTTCTGTTATCGGCCCCCCGCCGGGCGGCCTGCCACGACGCTGGCGATCAAGTTG
>JANLQT010000556.1:0-10317 GCA_031368035.1 Rhodobacterales bacterium
GGTTTCACACCCCCAAACCCCCGTGGAGGTATTTGTCCCGCAGTGATGGGGCAAGGGCGCATCTCCGCTGCGGGGACCTGTCGAATAGTCCTGAAGTTCGCCGAGATTCGTGCCTAGAGTGCCAAAGCCCTTGCCGAGGACCCCATGCGCTGTTTTGCCGTCACGCTTTCTGTTGCCGCCGCCCTGATCGCCTTTCCCGCCCTGGCGGAAACCCCGCTGGTTGCGATGCAGACCGGGGACGCCAGCCGCGACTGGCGGGCGGTGGGCAAGCTGGTCATTGGCGAGCGCGAGTTCTGCACCGGCGCGCTGGTCGCCCCCGATCTGGTGCTGACGGCGGCGCATTGCCTGTTTGACAAGGACACGGGCGCGCGGATGCCCGACGCCTCGATCCAGTTTCTGGACGGCTGGCGCAACGGGCGCGCCGAGGCGTACCGGGGGGCCCGGGCGTCGGTGGTCTATCCCGGATATGTCTATGGCGACCCTGATCAGGCGACGCGGGTTGCGCGTGACCTTGCGCTGATCGCGCTGGATCAGCCGATCCTGCTGGCGCGGATCCCGCCCTTTCCCATGGCCGCAGCACCGGGCAAGGACGCGGCGGTCAGCGTGGTGTCCTATGCGCAGGACCGCTCTGAAGCGCCGTCGTTGCAGCAGACCTGCCATGTGATCGCCCGCCAGCAAGAGATGCTGGTGCTGACCTGCGATGTCGATTTCGGATCATCCGGCGCGCCGGTGTTCGTCACCGGCGATCAGGGGGCAGCCATTGTCTCGGTGATCTCGGCCAAGGCGGAATCGGAGGGGCAGAAGGTTGCCCTTGCCTCGGCCATTGAAAGTCCGCTGCCCGTGCTGAAAGCCGCGCTGGAGGCGATCGCGCCGCGGCGGGCGGGGGTGAAGATGCTGATGGGCGGCGGCGCACTGGGCGGCGGCGGCGCGAAATTCGTGAAAGTGGGCAAGGACGCCGCTGCGCCGAACCCTTGAAAGCCCGGCGCGCAATTCCCAAGTGAGGATTGTCGCGGGATGCCAGTTCGGGTCCGGCGGCAACAGGTGCCCGGCCCCTTTGGGGCGGGCAAATGAAACCATCGCTCATCTTGGAGGATGACATGCAAGCTTTTGATTTCGCCCCGCTTTACCGTGCAACTGTCGGCTTTGACCGCATCGCTGACCTGATGGACCGTGCCCTGACCGCCGACGGCACCCAGACCACCTATCCGCCCTACAACATCGAAAAGACCGCCGATGATGCCTACCGCATCACCATCGCGGTCGCCGGTTTCTCGCCCGAGGAACTGTCGGTCGAGGTGAAGGATGGCGCGCTGTATGTCTCGGCCCGCCGCACGCCCGAGGCCAAGGACAAGGCCTTCCTGCACCGCGGCATCGCCACCCGCGCCTTTGAACGCCGCTTTGCGCTGGCTGACCATGTGCGCGTCACCGCCGCCAGCCACGAGAACGGCCTGCTGAACATCGACCTGCTGCGCGAAACCCCCGAGGCGCTGAAGCCCCGGCGGATTGAAATCGCGCGCACCAGCGATGTGCAGGGCAACGTGGCGCTGAACGCCCCGGCTGCAGCCCCGGCGCTGAACGCCTGATCTTCGACTGATCCAAAGACAAGGCCCCGGAGGCAACTCCGGGGCCTTTTGCATGACCGGCCGAAACGTACGTCAGAAGTTGAAGGACACTGCCGCCACGACTCCGCTGAGGTCGATGGTGACATTGCCGTTGTCGATCGGGTGGCTGAGGCTCATGTAGCGATAGCCAAGTTGCGTGGACCAGGACTGGTTGAAATTGTAGCCGACGCCGCCATAGACCTGATAGGTTTGGCTGTCGGACCCGGTGCCGCCGACGTCGGCGAACCCCGCCAGGAACCATTTTTCGTTCAAAGGCACGTTGAGGCGTGCCGCCAGCAAGGGATCGGTCCAGGTCGCGTTGTATTCCTGCGAGTCGGCGGGCAGAAGGCCGGCGCTGAGATCGGCCTGCACGTTCAATTGAAACGTGCGAAAGCCGGCGCCAAGGTCAAACAGCACCGGCGAGGCGCCCGACACCCGGTAAAGCGCATAGCCCGACAGTGCCCCCAGCTTTACGCCCACGTTTGCGTCGCCATACAGCGGAAACGGCGTGTCCTGAGAGTTGGACAGATCGGCATAAAGCACATCGGCGGCAAAACCCAAGGCCCCGTTTTGCGCCGAGAATGTGCCCATGAAGGCCATGTCCAGCGCCGAGAGAACGTCGGATTTGCCGCCGCTGCCCTCGATGGTGCCAAAGCGGGTATCGACCGTTGTCGTCATGGCCGGAAGCCAGGCATACAGCGTGGCGCGGTACGTCCAGTTCGCATCCTGTGCCGACGCGGCCCCGGCAAGCAAAAGCGTAGACAGGGCGGTCAGGGTTTTCAGCATGCGGCGCCTGTGACTGGCTGGGGGACGTGATTACGCCACTTTGCACATTGGGTGGAAGAAATGCAACGGCGCTTGCAGAGGCTGGGCGGCTTGCAGAGGCTGGGGGAATGGAAACTTGAGCGGAAAATCTTGACGCTTGGTGAGTTCGCGCAAGCAAGCCCTGAATTTGATTGACGCCGCCGAGGTGTCAGCGAGTTGACGCTTTGGGATGGAGGGGAGATCCCCCCTCCACCCCCTCGAAGGATGGTAGATCCCCCATGTTGGCTCAGCGGTCCGACAAACTTGCCGCCAGCCGCATCAACCCCACCGCTTCGGTGCGATAGCCAAAAGCATCCTCGCCCTTGTTTTTCGCCGCCAGCGTGATCGCCTCATCCCAGCCCCAATCGCCCAGATAGGCCGATCCTTCCAGCAATTGCCCGAACCCCGCCACCGCCGCGGCAAAGCGCGCGTCCGCATCGGCCTCTTCATGCCCGGTGATCGGCACCTCGGCCAGTCGCGAGACGCTGGCCCCCGGCGACTTCCAGCGCAAGCGCAGAAAACCAAGCTCGCCGGACGCCGGGACCGCGACGTTCGGTGCATAGCGCAGAGGGTCGTTCTTCAGGGCCGGGCTGCCGGGCGGGGTGACCTCGTAGAGGGCGGTCACCTGCAGGCCGGCGCCGATCTCGCCCGCGTCGATCCGGTCGTTGCCAAAATCCTCGCGGCGCAGGGCGCGGGTTTCATAGCCGATCAGCCGGTATTCCGCGACCGTTGCAGGGTTCCATTCAACCTGAAGCTTCACGTCATCGGCGATGGGGAACAAAGCCCCGGTCAACTGGTCGCCCAGCACTTTCTGCGCCTCGGACAGGGTGTCGATGTAGCTCGCGGTGCCGTTGCCGTTCTGCGCCAGCGCCTGCATCGTGGCATCGTCCAGGTTGCCCCGGCCAAAACCCAACACCGACAGATAGGTGCCCGATGCCCGTTCATCGCCGATCATGGTTTTCAACGCCTCGGGGTCGGACAGCCCGACGTTGAAATCCCCATCCGTCGCCAGCAGCACGCGCGACACCGCGCCGTCGCGGGCCATGGACTTGGCGACCCGATAGGCCAGCGCGATCCCTTCCGCGCCGGCGGTGGACCCGCCCGCATCCAGCCGGTCCAGCGCTGCGTCAATGGCGGCACGGTCAGAGGCCGGGGTGGGCGGCAGCACCTCACCGGCGGACCCGGCATAGGTGACGATGGCCACCCGGTCCTCGGGCCGAAGTTTCGGCAGCATCAGGCGCAGGCTTTGCTTCAGCAGGGGCAGCTTGTTTGCATCCTCCATGCTGCCCGACGTGTCGATCAGGAACACCAGGTTCAGCGCCGGGCGGTCCGCCAGCGCGGGCATTGTGCCTTGCAGACCGATGCGCACCAGCTGCGTGGCAGGGTTCCACGGCGTTTGCATGACGGCGATATCGGCAGCAAAGGGGGCATCCCCGGTCGGCGCAGGATAAGCATAGGGGAAATAGTTCACCATTTCTTCCACCCGCACTGCATCTGGCGGCGGCAAGTATCCGGCGTTCAGGCTGGACCGGATGAGGGCATAGGACGCGGTGTCCACATCGGCCGAAAAGGTCGAGACCGGCTCTTCTGCCGTCACATGCACCGGGTTCTGGGCCGCGTTGGCGAAGGCTTCGGTGTTCGGTTCGGGCGCGGCGATGGCCAGTTCTGGAGCGGCAGCAGTATAGCCCATCTTCGGCGCTTCGGCACGCAAAACGGTGCCGCCCTCGACCAGTCCGCCCTCGACCAGCCCATCGGTGACGATCCCCTCGGCTGCGGGCATGTCGGCGGCGGGCATGTCGGCCATGGGCGGGGCGGGCAGAAGCGACGGGGCGACTTCGGTGTCCGTGGCCTGGCCTTGATCGTCTGCGGCAGTCGCCAGCTTGTCCAGGCCCCCTGCCATATCAATTGCGGCAGCCGCGGCGGCGGCCTGGTCCGAGACACCGGCGTCACCCGAGGCGGCGATACCGGCGGTGACGGTCGGCGCCACCGGCAGGGGCCGCGACTTTGGCGCAACCAAAGGGGCCTCGGCCTTGAGATCGGCCTCCTTGCCCGGCGCCGTGACCGGGGCACTTTGCGCCAGCGGGGCCACCGCGTCCGGCTTTTGCGCCACCATCGGTGGCAGGGTCAGGCGGCCATGCTGGACCAGCGGCACCACGACCAGCGCCACGGCGAACAGCGCGGCAACCGAGGTGGCACCGGCCAGAGCCGGACGTTGAGACAGCGACTTCAGCATCTTCCATACTCCCTTCACTCCCGCCTCCGACGTGGGGCGGTCGGAAGAAAGACGCAGGCCGGGGGCTGATCCTTGGAGGTGGTCGAAATTTTCCATCGCCAGCCGCATCGCGGCGGCCCGTGCCTCGGCCTCGGGCGGGGGCGCTGCGGCTTTCATTGCGGCTTTCAGGGCGTCCAATTCATCGGTCATCTCGCCTCCTCTGCCGCAAGGGCGCGCAGACGTTTCTTCACTTCGGACATCCGCCAGGCGACGGTGCCTTCGGACAGGCCCAGCACCTCGGCGGCCTGCGCTTGGGTCATCTCTTCGCCCAGAACCAGCGCCACGGTGTCGCGCAGTTCGGGGGGTAGCCGGGCCATGGCGCCCATCAGCCAATCCTGCGCGGCGGCGGCCTCGGCCATCTCGTCTTGGCGGGCAAGTTCCCAATCGCCCCAGCCGTCCGCCGCGCGGGCATGGGTGGCCGCGCGGCGGCGCTGGTCGTGGGCGGCATTCACCACAACGCGGTAAAGCCAGGTCGAAAACCGAGCCTCGCCGCGCCAGGCCATCAGCTTGGCGGGCAGCGCGGCGCAGATGTCCTGCGTCAGGTCCTGCGC
Organism: Rhodobacterales bacterium; assembly: GCA_031368035.1. Classification (GTDB taxonomy): domain Bacteria; phylum Pseudomonadota; class Alphaproteobacteria; order Rhodobacterales; family Rhodobacteraceae; genus Stagnihabitans. The sequence continues at coordinate 5,229 of JANLQT010000556.1, forward strand.
CGCGTCGCGCCGCCCGGTCAACCGCCAGGCAAGCCCGTGGATGCGCTCGTAATGCCGCGCCACCAGCGCCGCGAACGCCGCCCGGTCGCCGCCCTGCGCGGCCCTTGCCAGAAGTTCATCCTCGTCGCCCATGCGGATCATTGTTGTTGGACGCAGGCGCGCTGTCCATCCTTGGCCGCCCCCGAACAAATTGTGAAACAGAAAAAGGCCGCGCGAGGGGGCATCGCGCGGCCTTCTGGGCCTTCGGTTTGGGGCGGGCTTGGTAATGCCAAGCTTAGTAGATCAGCCCGTCATACAGGGTGAAGGCCCCCGACGTGGTGGACAGGATGCTCGATTTGCCCAGTCCGTTCGCATAGGCCACGACCGCATTGTAGGTCGAAGGCCCGAACGCCCCGTCGATCGAGCTGGTGTAGTAGCCGCGGGCCGCCAAAGCGGACTGGATCTGCCGACGCTGGTTCGGCTCGTAGGCGTTGAACGCGGTGGCCGAGGGCGTCGAGTAGATGCTGGAGCTGTAGGTCGGGGCGGGCGTGTAATAGACCGGAGCCGGGGTCGGGACCTTCGGAGCGGGGGTCTTATAGAAGATCTGCGGCTTGAGGATTGCGGCCAGCGCCACTGCCGTGGCGACGCCGGCGACGAAGTTCTGTTCCTTGTCGCCCCAGGCCATGGCCGGCGGGGTGGCCATGGCGGTGACAAGCGCGGCTGCCGTGCCCAGCGTGACAAACTTGCGAGCAGCCGAAGAGCGGGCGGTGTTCAGAAAAGCGGGCAGCATTTTCAGGGATCCTTTCAAGGAGTGGTGGTTACGGCGCATTTGCCTTGCCACCGAGATGGGGCATCCGGGCGGGCTAGGCAAAGTCAGAGGCTTGATATGGGATAGCAGCCGCAAAATCGGCTGCTTGCGCGGGACAAATACCAAGGCGTCCGTGCCGTCGGTTTCAGGTGGTGCTGTACCGCAAGATGCAGTCCACATAGACAGTTCCCGTCCAATTAAGGCCGGTCAGGCTTTGGACTGTCAGACGGAAATCGGGGCTTGGCAGGGTTGGCTTGCCCGGAACATTGGGCGCGCCGAAGTCAGCAATGGCGGTGAAATCAAGACCTTTGGGTGCTGGAAACCCGGTGCCATAGGTCTGGCGCGCTGACACGACGACGGCGTCATAGCCCTGGAAATCGCCGGGAAGCTTGGGCCGAACATCCAAGGTCGCGCGCGCCTGATTGTTGACCGCCACCTGTAGCACCATCGCAGAAGTTTCGACCGCCATCACATGCTCCGGTTCAAGCCGCGCTGCTGCCAAGCCGGACAAGCCTGGCGATCCTGCAAAAGCAATTTGCCCCCTCCAGGACCGTTCGCGATCATAGCGCAAATCCGGTTTCGTGGAAATTGAGCATTTGTTTGGCGCAGTGACCTGCCAGCCGCCGCCGTCCGGCTTAGACGCTCAGGCAGATGTATTTCATCTCCATGTAGTCTTCGATCCCGTGGTGCGAGCCTTCGCGGCCCAGCCCCGATTGCTTCACCCCGCCGAACGGGGCGATTTCGGTCGAGATCAACCCGGTGTTCACCCCGACCATGCCGTATTCCAGCGCCTCTTGCACCCGGGTGACGCGGCCGATGTCACGGGCGTAGAAATAGCTGGCAAGGCCGAAGATCGTGGCATTGGCCAGCGCGATCACTTCCTCTTCGGTGTCGAACTTGAACAAAGGCGCGACCGGGCCGAAGGTTTCCTCGTTGGCGACCATCATGGCGCTGGTCACGCCGGTCAGGACCGTCGGCTGAAAGAACGTGCCGCCCAAGGCGTGCCGGTGCCCGCCGGTCAGGATCTTTCCGCCGCCGGACAGGACGTCTTGGATATGCTCCTCGACCTTCTCCACCGCGCCTTCGTTGATCAAGGGGCCGGTCGTCACGCCGTCCGCTAGCCCGTCCCCGATGGCCAAAAGATTCACCGCCGCCGCGAGTTTCGCCGCGAAGGCGTCATAGACCTCCGCCTGCACATAGATCCGGTTCGCGCAAACGCAGGTCTGGCCGTTGTTGCGGAATTTGGAAATCATCGCGCCCTCGACCGCCTTGTCCAGATCGGCGTCGTCGAACACGATGAACGGCGCATTACCGCCCAGCTCCATCGAGCATTTCAGCACCTGATCGGCAGCCTGCTTCAGCAGGATGCGGCCAACCTCGGTGCTGCCCGTGAAGGTCAGCTTCCGCACGGCGGGGTTCTCGCAGAACTCCTTGCCGATCTCGGACGAGCGCTTCGAGGTGATGACCGAGAACACCCCCTTCGGCACCCCGGCCCTCTCCGCCAGAACGGCCAAGGCGATGGCGGACAGCGGGGTTTCGGCGGCGGGCCGGGCGACAAAGCCGCAACCTGCCGCCAGCGCGGGCGCGACCTTTCGCGCGATCATCGCGTTGGGGAAGTTCCAGGGCGTGATGGAACAGGCCACGCCAATCGGCTGTTTGATCACCGTGATGCGCTTGTCGCGCTGGTGGCCCGGGATCGTCTCGCCATAGATGCGCTTGGCCTCTTCCCCGAACCACTCGATATAACTGGCGCCATAGGCGACCTCGCCCATCGCCTCGGCCAGGGGCTTGCCCATTTCGGCGGTCAGGATGATCCCAAGATCGCGCTGGTTCTCCATGCACAGGTCGAACCATTTCCGCATGACGGCGGCGCGTTCCTTGCCGGTGCGCGCGGCCCATTCGCGGCGCGCCACATCAGCGGCGGCAATGGCCCGGGCGGCATCGGCGCGGGTCAGGTCGGGCAGATGCGCGATCACATCGCCCCGTGCCGGGTTGGTGATGGCAAAGGTCGCGCCATCTGCGGCATCGACCCACTCCCCAGCGACATAGGCCTTGCCGGGCACCAGCGAGGGGTCCTTCAGCAGCGCGGCGAGATTGGTGACGGAATCGAGCATGTGGGCCTCCATGTCCAGTTGGCCCCGGCTTGCCTCAGCCTAGGGTCAAAGTCCAGCGCGGGCGGGGGGCTGGACCGAAAATATGATCAAATCTGGCATGACCGGCACCAGCGGTCAAATGAGGTTCTCGAGCGCGCGCTCAACCAAGCTCTTGGGCAAGCCCGATGAGAAGCCCTTCAGGCCCGCGGATGTAGCAGAGCCGATAGGTGTCGCCGTACTGGACGACTTCCCCGACGAGCTGCGCGCCACGTTTGCGGAGCCTGGCGACCGTCTCGTCTAGGTCGTCGACGGCGAACATGACGCGAAGGTAGCCCAGGGCGTTCACCGAGGCGTTGCGATGGTCCGCGATGACAGGCGGCGCGAGGAAGCGGGAAAGTTCAAGCCGGCTGTGGCCGTCTGGCGTGCGCATCATGGCAATCTCGACGTGCTGATCACCCAGCCCCGTCACTCGTCCGGCCCATTCACCTTCGATCATGGCCCTCCCTTCCAGATCGAGGCCAAGCTCGCGAAAGAAATCGATCGCGCCTTCGAGGTTCTCGACGACGATTCCGATGTTGTCCATCCGTATGAGTGCCAAGTGCCCAACCTCCAGAACGGCGTCTGATCCAGCAATCGACACTAATCGCGAAGCGCGGCATTGCAGATGGCAAGGCCGTGCCCGGCGTTGCCGTCACGCCCGCCCGGCGGTCGATGACAGCAAGACGGGGTCCACCCCCAGCGACTTCAGCGCCCGCGTCCACTTCCCGGCATTGTCGGCCGCGAACACCAGATCGCCCGCGAGATCTGCCGTCAGCCAGTCGTTGCGGCCGATCTCGGCCTCCAGTTGCCCCGGCCCCCAGCCGGCATAACCCAGCGCCAGCAGCGCCTGCGCCGGACCCTCGCCTTGCGCCAGCGCCTCCAGCACGTCCAGCCGGGCGGTCATCGCCAGACCGCCGGGAATGGTCATCGTCGCCGGACCCGAATCGAAATCAGCCGAGTGCAGCACATAGCCGTGGCCCCGCTCCACCGGGCCGCCGAAATGCACGCGGATGTCGCGGCCCGCAGGCGCGCGCGGGATGCCAAGCTGGGTCAGAAGCTGCGAAAAGCTCAACTCGGCCATGGGTTTGTTCAGGATCAGGCCCATCGCGCCATCCTTGGAATGGGCGCAGATCAGCACCACACTCAACGCGAAACGCGGATCACCCAGGGCGGGCATGGCGATGATGATCTTGCCGGTCAGGTCCATGAAAGCCCCCTTTCGCCTCCAATAAGAATGTAGCGGAACCGCAGCCCCTCACAAGACCAGAGGACCAGAATGTGACAGGCGCGGGGCTTGGCGCAAACGTGATTTCCGCTTTGGCGGGCGCGCACTATGTTCCTCTACATGATCCGTCTTGTCGCCCTGCTAAGCCTTCTGGCGCTGCCCGCCCTTGCGCAAACGCAAGACGATGTCCTGTCGGCCCGGGTGCTGCCCGGCTGGAAGGCGGCGGACGGGCATTACATGTCCGCCATCAGTCTGACGCTGGCGCCCGGCTGGCACACCTATTGGCGAAGCCCGGGCGAGACCGGGATCCCGCCGGTGTTCGACTGGTCGGCCTCGTCGAACCTGAAATCCGTGGCGCTGCACTGGCCCTCGCCGCAGGTGATCACCCAGAACGGCAGCGTCAGCATCGGCTATCTGGACGCGCTGACCCTGCCGGTCGAGGTCGTGCCGCTGGACCCAGGCAAGCCGGTGCATCTGGCGGTGAAGATGGATCTGGGCATCTGTCAGGACATCTGCATGCCCGCCGCCTTGGCGCTGAACGCCACGCTGACCGGGCCGGGCGCGCCCGACAGCGCGATCACCGCCGCTCTGAAAGCGGGTCCAGCGACCGGCAAGGCGGCCGGAGTGACCGGCGTTTCCTGCGACGTGGCGCCCATCGATGATGGCCTTCGCGTGACCGCCCGGTTGCAGATGCCGCCGCAAGGCGCTGGCGAGACCGTGGTGATCGAGGCGGGTGAGCCCGGTCTGTGGGTATCTTCCGCCACCACCGACCGGCGGGGCAAGTCGCTGACCGCCAGCGCCGATCTGGTGCCGCCGAACGGCAAGGCGTTTGCGCTGGACCGTTCGGGTCTGGTGGTGACGGTTCTGGGCAAGGGCCGCTCGGTCGAACTGCACGGTTGCCCGGCGCCGTAACGGGGTGCCGTATGGTGCGTGCTTGCACGCACC
>JANLQT010000557.1:0-3100 GCA_031368035.1 Rhodobacterales bacterium
CGCGAAATCCGATGCGTGCACTGTCATGAAACCTTCACGTGAAAGCCCCCTATCTTGCGGGTAAAGCGGGACCAGTTTCGCAGGCCCAAGCACAAGTTGGCACCGTGTCCGTGACCCATCCCGATTCCGACGAGGGCTAGGCCCGCAGTGCCGTCCTGGGGCTTTTGGCCCGGGCTCAACCCGACCGTTTGGCCGCCCTCTGTGCGGCTTTCGGCGAAGAGCCCGTCCATGACTGGCTCCGTCCGCCGCAGATCGGCACCGTGATGGTGCAAGGCCGCATCGGCGGCACCGGCGCGCCCTTCAACCTGGGCGAGATGACCGTGACCCGCTGCGTCCTGCGCCTCGCGTCGGGCGCGGTAGGCCATGCCAATGTGCAGGGCCGCGACCGCGACCACGCCCGCCGCGCCGCCCTGATCGACGCTCTGTGGCAGACCGACGCCGACGCCATCGAGGCCGCGATCCTGTCGCCCCTGCGCGCCGAAGAAACCCGCCGCCGGCAGGATCGCGCCGCCAAGGCCGCCGCCACAAGGGTCGAATTCTTCACATTGGTCCGGGGAGAAGACGCATGACCCCCCATGCCGTGACTCCTGCCTCCCTCCTCGGCGGCTTTGCCGATCCCGCCCGCCAATCCGCCCGCGCCTTTCGCGCCGCCCTGGACGCCTTGTCGCGCCCCGGTCGCATCACTCGGAACGAGGGCGCCGCACCCCCCGCGCCCCTGTCCCCTGCCGCCGGCAGCCTGCTTCTGATGCTGGCCGATGCCACGACGCCGATTTGGCTCGCCCCCTCTCATGACGGCCCCGAACTGCGCGACTGGATCACCTTCCACACCAGCGCGCCCTTCTGCGGTCCCGAAGCTGCACACTTCGCGCTGGGCACATGGGCAGCGCTTCAACCCGTCAGCCGCTTCTGCATCGGCCTGCCCGACTATCCCGACCGCTCTGCCACCCTGCTGGTCGAGATGGACGTGTTGGTTCACGAAGGCGCAAGTCTAACCGGCCCCGGAATCGACGGAGAAGCCCGGCTCTTTGTGCCGGACATCCAGGCCTTCCGCGCTAATCACGCGCTGTTCCCGCTCGGGTTTGATACTTTCCTGACCGCTGGTTCGGAAATCGCCGGACTGCCGCGCAGCACCAAAGTCGAGGCGATCTGATGTATGTTACCGTCAAAGGCGGAGAGCGCGCCATCGACGCCGCCCATGCCTGGCTGGCGGAAGAACGGCGCGGAGATACCGGCATTGCCGAACTGTCCGTGGCCCAGATCCGCGCCCAGTTGAAGCTGGCGGTGAACCGCGTGATGATTGAAGGTTCGCTCTACGACCCCGACCTTGCGGCCCTGGCGATCAAGCAGGCGTGCGGCGATTTGATCGAGGCGGTGTTCCTGCTGCGCGCCTATCGCACGACCCTGCCGCGCTTTGGGTCCTCCCTGCCGCTGGACACCGAACTCATGGCCGTGGACCGCCGGATTTCCGCGACGTTCAAGGACTTGCCCGGCGGTCAGGTGCTTGGCCCGACCTTCGACTACACCCACCGCCTGCTGGACTTCGCCCTCATGGCCGAGGGCCTGACGTCCCCGGCCCCCACCGCACCCATCAGGGACGAGGCCGTGCCCCATGTCATGGCCCTCCTGGGCCGCGACGGCCTGATAGAACCTGCCCCCGCCGGCGACGCGCCTCCGCCCGACCTGACCCGCGCCCCGTTGGAACTGCCCGCCTCGCGCGCCCTGCGTCTGCAAGCCTTGGCCCGCAGCGACGAGGGCTTCCTGCTCTCGCTCGCCTATTCCACTCAGCGCGGCTATGGCCGCACCCACGCCTTCGTCGGCGAGTTGCGCATCGGCACAGTTGCCGTGGAAATGGAGATTCCCGAACTCGGGTTCAGCGTGCAAATCGGCGAGATTGAAGTTTCCGAATGCGAGACCGTAAACCAGTTCAAAGGCTCCAAGGCCGAACCCGCGCAGTTCACTCGTGGCTACGGCCTGACTTTCGGCCAAAGTGAGCGCAAGGCGCTCGCGATCTCCCTTGTGGACCGTGCCCTGCGCTGGCGCGAGCTGGGAGAGGATGACACCGGGGCCCCGGCGCAGGATGAAGAGTTCGTCCTGTCGCATGCCGACAACGTGCAGGCGACCGGCTTTCTCGAACACATCAAGCTGCCCCACTACGTCGATTTCCAGGCCGAGCTGGAGCTGATCCGAAAGCTGCGCGCCGAAGCCTTCGCCACCCGAAAGGCCGCGGAATGACCGACTACAATTTCGCCTACCTCGACGAGGACACCAAGCGCATGATCCGCCGCGCGCTGCTGAAAGCCGTCGCGGTCCCCGGCTATCAGGTCCCCTTTGCCAGCCGCGAGATGCCGATGCCCTACGGTTGGGGCACCGGCGGCGTGCAGGTCACAGCGGCCTGCCTGGTGCCCGAAGATGTGCTGAAAGTCATCGACCAGGGCGCTGACGACACCACCAACGCGGTCTCGATCCGCCGGTTCTTCCAGAAGACCGCCGGCGTGATGACCACCGAATCCACCCTTGATGCCACCATCATCCAGACCCGCCACCGCATCCCCGAAACCCCGCTGACCGAGGGGCAGATCCTTGTCTTCCAGGTCCCGATCCCCGAGCCGCTGCGCTTTCTGGAACCGCGCGAGACCGAGACACGCAAGATGCACGAGCTGGAAGAATACGGGCTGATGCATGTGAAGTTATACGAGGACATCGCCCGCCACGGCCAGATCGCGACCTCCTACGACTACCCGGTCAAGGTCGAGGGCCGCTATGTCATGGACCCCTCGCCGATCCCGAAGTTCGACAATCCCAAGCTGAATGCCAGCCCCGCCCTGCACCTGTTCGGCGCGGGGCGCGAGCAGCGCATCTACGCCCTGCCACCCTTCACCGAAGTCATCAGCCTCGACTTCGACGACCACCCGTTTCAGGCCTCAAAAGCCGACCACGCCTGCGACCTTTGCGGCGCAGACAGCAGCTACCTTGACGAGGTGATCATGGACGATCAGGGCCGCCGGATGTTCGTCTGCTCGGACACCGATTTCTGCCGCACACGCCGCAAGGCGCCGTGATGGAAACCCCGCTGCTGTACGTCAAAGGCCTGACCAAATCC
>JANLQT010000237.1:0-2070 GCA_031368035.1 Rhodobacterales bacterium
CGCTGCACCGGGATCACCAACCCGACGGCCAGCGTGCCTTGCGCCTCCAGCCGGCGGATCAGCGGGCCGATGCGGGCGGCCTGCTCGTCCGCGACCACCACGGCCAGGTCCATCTCATCGGCATCGCCGGATTTGGGGGCCAGAGCGTGGATTTCGGCAGGGTTCAGCGGCGCGGAATCGCTCAGCTTGTAAAGCCCCAGCTTTTCAATGGTCTGGCGGAAATCCCCCGGCTCCAATTCCCGCGACAGCAACGCCAATTCGCCCATCGCGGCAGGGTCCACCCGGGTCAGACCCGATTTCTGCAACATCGCCTCGATCTCTTCCCGGCTGGGCGGATCGTCATAAAGCCCGATGGCGACGGCCTGCGACGTGCGCTCAAAGGCGGCGCGCAGCGTGGATTTCCCGGTCAGCCCCCCCGCCGTCACCACCAGCACCGCATCGCCGGGACGCCAGCCAGACAGCGCCTGCTCCATGGCGCCTGTATGGGTATCCGTCGCATCCTCGACCAGCACCACGCGCGGGCCGGGAAAGAACCCTTTCTCGGCCAAGGCATCGCCCACCAGCGACGGGCGCTTGCGGATATCCCCGGCGGCAAGCCGCGAGAATCGCATTTCCGCCTCGCCCTCGGGGCCGATCAGGGCCGCCACCGCCTCGATCCGCTTGTCGGCGACGCGCATCCCGTCCGCGCCAAAGATCAGCAAGCCGGACCGGGCCGGATCGGGCCGCGCCAGATAGCGGACCGCATCGGCGCCCGAAAGTTTCATTGTGTCCAGTCCGGCGCGGTCGCTTGCAGATAGGTCACGATCTTGTCGCCCAGAATCTCCATCAACCGCACGCCGGCGTCCTGCTTGGCGGAAAGCTCGGCGACTGTGGTGCCGGTGGCCGAATAAGAGGTGAAGCTTTGCACTCGCCCGCCCGTCACGCGAGTCTTGTCGGACCGCCGCGTCAGGGTCCAGTCGATGACCCCGGTCAGGTTATAGCGCTGGATTTCGCCCTGCGGGTTCACGCCGACCCCCACCGCCGCCGTAGTGATGGAATAGGCCAGATCATAGGCCGGATTTTCGGACCGGCTGAGCCGCTGTTCCATGTGCTGCAGGAAATCGAAGCCGTTCTTGTCGGTTGGGTCGGTCAGACGAATGGTGCCCTGCAACCCGGCCGCCGCCGTGCCGGGGGCAAGCGTGGGCGAAAACCCGCAGGCGGCCAGCACCAGCGGCAGGAACAGAAGCGAGCGGCGGTTACACCACGACATTGACGATGCGGCCCGGGACAACGATCAATTTCTTCACCGGCTGCCCGGCGAGGAATTTGATGACATCCTCATTCGCCAGCGCCAGCTTTTCAACCTCGGATGCGGGCAGGGCCTTGGGCACAGTGATCTCGCCGCGCCGCTTGCCGTTGATCTGGATCGGCAAGGTAACGGTGTCGTCGATGAGAAGGGCCGGATCGGCCTTGGGCCACGGAGCATTGACGCACAGGCCCGCGCCGCCCTGATAGGTCCAGATCGATTCCGCAATATGCGGCGTCATCGGCGACATCAGCTTGGCCAGAGTGCGGACCGCGTCCTTCATCACCACGGTTGACGCGGAGGAGCGCGAGATGGCGTTGGAGAATTCGTACAACTTGGCGATGGCCTTGTTGAACGTGAAGTTTTCGATGCCGTGGGTCACTTCATGGATCGCGCGGTGCTGGGCGCGGATCAGCTCTGCGTCGCCTTCACCCTTGAAATCATGCGGCATTTCGCCGATGCGGCTGCACAAGGCCCAGACGCGGGACAGGTGCTTGAACGTGGCTTCCGCGCCGGATGCCGTCCATTCCACATCCCGCTCGGGCGGCGAATCCGACATGACGAACCAGCGCGCGGTATCAGCGCCAAAGGCCGCGATGATGTTCATCGGATCGACGACGTTCTTCTTGGATTTCGACATCTTCGCCGAGGGGATCACTTCGACCGCCGTGCCGTCCTTCAGCGCCGCGCCGACGTCCGAGCGGACGATATCCTCGGGCAAGTGATAAACCGGCCGGTTGTTGGCGTCGGTGGTCTTGTAAATCTCATGCGTGACCATGCCTTGG
>JANLQT010000610.1:0-6143 GCA_031368035.1 Rhodobacterales bacterium
CAGGACCGGCAGCTTCGTCGGCAAGTCCGCCCCGCCATGCACCAGCATCGCAAGGATCGTCTGCGCCCAGGTCGTGCCGGATTTGGAGGGCGTGCACACGAGTATGTCGCCCTTGCGCGGCACCCAGGTCGCCCAGCGTTCGGGGCGGGTGACCTGGCCGCGATAGAGGCGGGCCGCGGGGCCAAGGACGGGGGCAAGAACGGCGGCAGGGCTGATCATGGCGGGTACTCGGTCGCTGTGATGTCCGGCGAGACTAGGGGCAAGCGGCCGGGCCGGTCCAGCCCAAAGCCGGGGTGAGCGCCCCTAATCCGCCAGCGGCCAGTAGAAATCCGGCGGCAGACCGGCTTCGGCCCGTTTTTCGTCATTGAACGGCGGCTTCAGCGAGCCGTGAAAATGCTGGCGCACCAGCGCGTGAAATTCGTCCTTGGGATCGCTGCCCGCCCGCCCGCACAGCCAGTTGAACCATTTCGACCCATAGGCCACATGGGCGACTTCCTCGGCATAAATCACCTCCAGCGCCGTGACCGCCTGCGCGGCGCCCGCCTTGCGGAACACCCCGATCATGCCGGGGGTCACGTCCAGCCCCCGCGCCTCCAGCACCATTGCACCACGGCGAGGCGGCCCAGAAGGTCGTCTTTGGTATCTTCCGCCGCGCGCCACATCCCGGCATGGGCGGGCAGAGCGCCGTAGAAACTTCCCATGCTTTCGAGGCAGTCGCAGATCAGGCCAAAGTGCCGCGCCTCGTCATCGGCGGCCTTGGCCCAGTCGTCATAGAACCCCAGCGGCATCGGTTGATCGGCAAAACGGGCGATGATGTCCCAATGCAGGTCCACGGCGTTCAACTCGATATGGGCGACGGCATGCAGCAGCGCGATGCGCCCCTCGGGAGAGCCGGGACGGCGACGCGGCACGTCTCTGGGGTCCAGAAGTTCGGGCTTTTCGGGCCGGGCGGGGAACAGCGGCGGCGCGGACTGGCCGATGGGCAAGGGCGCTCCGGCGGCACGGGAGGCGAGCCATCGCGCGGCGTTCACGCGGCCAAGCGCGGTCTTGGCCTTGCCGTCCGCCGTGGTCAGCACCTGAACGGCAAGCTCGGCGAGTGTTTCGCTCACAGGGCCTGCACCGCCGCCAGAACCTCGGCGGCGTGACCCTTCACGCGGTCCACTTTCCAGATGTGGGCGAGCGTGCCGTCGACGATCAGGAAGGTGGACCGCAGCACGCCCTGCACCAATTTGCCGAAGAACAGCTTTTCACCGAAAGCGCCCCACTCTTCCATCATCGTTCCGCCGTGATCGGAGGCGAGGATCAGCGAAATCCCCTGCTTGGCGATGAATTTGTCATGACTTTTGACCCCATCCTTGGACAGGCCGATCACCACGGCGCCGGCGGCTTCGAACGCGCTGCGCAGGGCGTTGAACTCCATCACCTCATTGGTGCAGGTCGGGGTGCCGTCACCGCCATAGGTGAACAGCACGATCATGCGGCCTGGGAAGTCCGCCAGCGACACCCGCCCGCCGCCATCGCGGTCAAGGTCGAACGGCGGGGCTTTGGCGCCTTGGGTGATCACGGGTGTGGCTGGCATCGGCGGCTCCTTGCTGGAATTGCGGCGAGGCTGCCGCTGGGCCTAGGATGGTGTTGCCTTTTGCCCGGCAGAAAGGCAACCGGGAACCCATGATGAAACAGGGCTGTCAGCATGTCTGAGGAAGGGTCGGCAGAAGCGGGCCTGGTCCTGACTGCGCCTGCGACCATGCCAGAAGTGCGCGGGCCTGCCGCCGTGCCCGCGCCCAAAAAGCCGCGCAAGGCCCGTGCCAAGTCCCGCCATCGCAACGGTCTGGGCGGGCGGCTGGTCCTGCTGGCCGCGGCCTTCGGCCTGGCGGTGCTGGCGTTTGAACTGTCGGGCAAGCCGATCCGCCTGCCGGTGTTTCTGGTGGCCGAGGTCGAGAACCGGCTGAATGCCTCGATGCATCAGGTGCTGCCCGAAACCGCCTTGTCGGTGGGCGGGATCAAGGTGGTGGTGGGCACCGATTGGGTGCCGCATCTGATCCTTGAAGATGTGGCGCTGACCAAACAGGACGGGCCGGTGCTGCTGACCCTGCCGGACACCGAACTGACGGTCGATCCGGGGCCTTTGCTGTCGGGACAGTTGCGCGCGCGCTCGCTGGCCATTTCGGGCGCCAGCGTGACAGTGCGGCGCGACGCACAAGGGCGGTTCGACTTCGCCTTTGGCGCCGGGCAGGGGCCGAAGATGGACAGTCTGGCCGCGGTCTTTGCCGCGCTGGACAAGACCTTTGCCGATCCGGCGCTGTCGGGGTTCAAACATGTCGAGGCCAATGCGCTGTCGCTGACCTTTGAAGACGCGATCTCGGGCCGGACCTGGGCGATTGGCGACGGGCATTTCATCTTCGAGAACCGCGAGAAGGATTTCGCGCTGGAACTGGGGCTGTCACTGATCGGCGCGGGTGCGGGCGCGGTGGCGGCCGAGGTGGATCTGACGGCGATCGTAGAGAAGGGCCGCGACATCGCGCGGATCACCGCGACGGTGGACCATGTGGCGGCGGGCGATCTTGCGGCGCAGACGCCGCTGCTGGGGTTTCTTGCGGCGCTGGATGCGCCGATCTCGGGCCAGATCGTGGCGACGCTGGACAAGGGCGGGGTCGAGGCGCTGGATGGGCGGCTGGAGATTGGCGCCGGCGCGGTGCGCCCGTCGGCGCAGGCAGAGCCGCTGGCCTTTGACCATGCGGCAGTTTCGATCGGCTATTCGCCCAAGGACGGGCAAGTGCGGCTGGGGGAAATCTCGGTCGAAAGCCGGTCATTGCGGATGACGGCACAGGGACAGGCCTATCTGGTGGATGCGGATGGGCGGGTGTTGAGCGGGCCTTTGGACGGGCGGCGGCCGGAGGCGTTTCTGGGGCAGGTCAGCTTCAACAAGGTGCAGGTGGACCCCGAGGGTCTGTTCGCCGCCCCGGTGGAGTTCTCGCAAGGCGCGCTGGAGGTGAAACTGTCCTTCGCGCCGTTCCGGCTGGATCTGGGCCAGTTCTCGCTGGCCGAAGGCGATCAGCGACTGGTGATGACGGGGCATATTCAGGCGCTGCCGGACGGCAGGCTGGATTCGGCGCTGGATCTGTCGGTGAACCAGATGAGCCGGGACCGGCTGCTGGCGCTGTGGCCGCCGAATCTGGTGACGGGAACGCGCAACTGGATCGTGGACAACCTGTCCGAGGCGACGCTGACCGACATTCGCGGCGCGTTGCGGCAGGTGACGGGCGAGGTGCCGAAGGTCGAATTGGACTATGGTTTCAAGGGCGCGGTGTTCAAGTTCATGAAGCAGATGCCGCCGGTGACACGGGCGGATGGCTATGCCACGATTCAGGGCAAGGCCTATACGCTGGTGATGGACGCGGGCGTGATCGAGGCGCCGCAGGGCGGCACGCTGGATGTGGCCGGATCGGTGTTGCAGGTGCCCGACATCATGGCCAAACCCTCTACGGGTCATTTCCGGGTGAAGTCGCGCGGGTCGCTGACCGCCAGTCTGTCGATTCTGAACCAGCCGCCGTTCGCGTTTCTGACCAAGGCCGGGCGCGCGGTCGATCTGGGGCAGGGCACCGTGGTGGCCGAAGCCGAGATGTCGATGCCGCTGATCGGGCGGATTCTGCCGGGCGATGTGACCTATACCACGCGGGCAGTGGTCACCGATTTCCGGTCAGACCAGATCGTGAAGGGCAAGACCGTGACGGCGGCGCGGCTTGAGGTGCAGGCCACGCCCAAGGGCATGACCATCGCCGGGCCGGGCTTTGTCGGGGCGGTGCCGGTGAAGGTGACCTTTGCGCAGGGGTTCGGCCCGGAGGCCGGCCCGCCGGTGGTGGACGGCACGGTCGAAATGGGCCCGGTGGCGGTGAAAGAGTTCCACATCGGCCTGCCGGCAGGCTCGGTCAAGGGGCTGGGGACCGGCACTGTGCATGTCAGCCTGCCCAAGGGCTTAGTGCCGGTGCTGACGCTGACGTCGGATGTGAAAGGGCTGGCGCTGGCGATCCCGCAGATCGGCTGGAGCAAGGCCGCCGCCACGGCGGGCAAGCTGGAGGCGACGGTGGAACTGGACAGCCCGCCGCGGGTGCCCGCGCTGTCGCTGACCGCGCCGGGCTTGTCGGCGCAAGGCAGCGTCACGCTGACGCCGGACGGCGGGTTGGAGGTGTTGCACCTGCCGCAAGTGAAAGTGGCGAAGTGGTTTGACGGCGCGGTGGACATCCGCGGCCGGGGCCCGTCGCAGCCCGTCGCGCTGGACGTGGTGTCGGGACGGTTTGATCTGCGCGCCTTCCCCGAGGATCGCGGCAGCGGCAGCAGCGACGGCTCTGATGGGGGGCCGCTGGCGGCGCGGCTGGACAAGTTGCAGGTCACCGACACCATCGCCTTGACCCGGTTTACCGGCGATTTCACGCTGCGCGGCGGCTTCAACGGCAGTTTTCAGGGCCTGGTGAACGGCAAAGAGCCGGTGTCGGGCGAAGTGGCGCCCTCTACCCATGGCACGGCGGTGCGGATCACCGGCGCGGATGCCGGGGCGGTGGCGCGGGCGACGGGGATCTACACCTCGGCCTATGGCGGCGCCATGGACATGACGCTGATCCCGCGCGCAGATGGCAACAGCTATGACGGCGCGGCCAGGACCGGCCCGCTGCGGGTGCGCTATGACAGCGTGATTGCCGACCTTTTGAACGCGGTTTCGGTGGTGGGACTTTTGCAGCAGTTGAACGGGCCGGGCATTGCTTTTGAAAGCGCCGAGGCTAAATTCGTGCTGACCCCGGATGTGATCGACCTGGAGCGGGCTTCGGCCATCGGCGCCTCGATGGGGATCTCGCTGTCGGGGCTGTATCACAGCGACAGCGATGTGATGGACATGCAGGGCGTCGTCTCGCCGGTCTATCTGCTGAACGGCATCGGCGCGTTCCTGACGCGCAAGGGCGAGGGGCTGTTCGGGTTCAATTATGATCTGAAGGGCAGCTCGCAAGACCCGGAAATCTCGGTCAACCCGTTGTCGATCCTGACGCCGGGCATGTTCCGCGAGATTTTCCGGATGGCGCCGCCAGCCGCAGCCCTGCCCCGCCCCGAGGTTTCGCAATGAAAGCCACCCCGTGAACCTGTCCGATTTCGACTTTGACCAGCCCGAGGCGCTGATCGCCACACGGCCCGCCCGGCCCCGCAGCGCGGCGCGGCTGCTGGTGGCCGAGGGGGATCAGATCCGCGACCTTTTCGTGCGCGATCTGGTGGACCTGTTCCGGCCCGGCGACCGGCTTGTGCTGAACAACACCAAGGTGATCCCGGCGCGGCTGTTTGGCACAAGGCAGCGCGGCGAGGCCGTGGCGAAGGTCGAGGTGACCCTGCTGGAGCCGGTGCCGCTGGGCTGGAGGGCGCTGGCCAAGCCCTTGCGCAAGGTGAAGCCGGGCGAAGTGATCCGGTTTTCGGACCGTCTGTCAGCGGAAGTGGTCGAGAAGTCGGAAACCGATCTGGTGCTGGCGTTTGGCCTGACCGGCGCCGAGTTCGATGCCGCGCTGGACGCGGCAGGGATGATGCCGCTGCCGCCTTATATCGCCGCGCTGCGCCCGGCGGATGCGCAGGACCGCGACGATTACCAGACGGTGTTCGCCCGGCATGCTGGCGCGGTGGCGGCGCCCACGGCAAGCTTGCATTTCGAGCCTTGGTTGCTTCAGGCTTTGGCCGCCAAGGGGGTGGATTTCACCGAGGTCACGCTGCATGTCGGTGCGGGCACCTTCCTGCCGGTGAAGGTGGAAGATGTGACGACGCACAAGATGCATGCCGAATGGGGCGAGGTGACGGAGGCCGCCGCCGCCGAAATCAACGCCACCAAGGCGGCGGGCGGCCGGGTGATCCCGGTGGGCACCACGGCGCTGCGGCTGATCGAAAGCGCGGCAGTGTCGGGCGAGGTCGAGCCGTGGCGCGGGCCGACGGATATCTTCATCTATCCGGGCTATCGGTTCCGGGTGACGGATGCGTTGATGACCAACTTCCACCTGCCGAAATCGACCCTGCTGATGCTGGTTTCGGCGCTGATGGGGATGGAGCGGATGCGCGGGATTTATGCCCATGCGGTGGGGCAGGGGTATCGGTTCTTCTCGTATGGCGACGGCTCGCTGCTG
>JANLQT010000704.1:0-2449 GCA_031368035.1 Rhodobacterales bacterium
TCCCCAGGTGAAGCCAGACCGCTTCCAGGCCATCCGGCAATTCCTGTACGCCAACGGCCCCTCACCGGTCGCGGCGATTGCCGAGGCTGTTGGCGCCTCGCTGCCGACGTTGCGGCGCGATCTGGCGGCGCTGGAAACTCAAGGCGCTGTGGTGCGGGCGCATGGCGGGGCCCGGCTGGCCGATCAGGTCGAGGGCGAAGTTGCCTTTTCCCGGCGTGAGACGACGCATATCGCAGCCAAGCGCGCGATCGGCGAGGCGGCCTACGCCTTGCTGCTGCCCGGCAGCGCCGTGTTTCTGGATTCCGGAACGACCGTTCTGCAACTCGCCCGGCGCATCCGGCTGGCGCCTCTGCCTTTGGCCGTGTTCACCAACTGCCTGCCCGTGGCGCAGGTTTTGATGGACGCTCCCGGCATCAAGCTGTCGCTGCTGGGTGGCAGCCTGCACCCTGAAAACGCGTCCGTCGTGGGGCCCCTGGCCGAGGACATGCTGGAGCGGCTGTGGTTTCAGCATCTTTTCCTGGGTGCGGGGGCGGTGGGGGATGACGGGATCCTGTCTTCGGCCAATGATCGCGAGGCGCGGCTGAACGCGGGGATGGTCGCCCGCTCGCAAGCGTGCACGTTGCTGGTAGACAGCAGCAAGTTCGGGCACCGGCTGACGCATGAAGTTGCCGCAACCGCGCAAATGACCCGGGTGATCACCGATGGTGGGCTGGACCCCTGGCGCGCGGATGATCTGCGCGCCCAGGGGGTCGAGGTGCAGATCGTGGACGTACCCGAGCGGGGGGCAGCATGACACTGGTGCTGGGCCTGGATTCCGGTGGCACCAAGACCCGGCTGGCGCTGGCGGATCGGCAGGGACGCGTCACCGGCTGCGGTGCGGGCCCGGGACTGAACCCGTTCGGCGCTTCGGGCTGGCAGGCGGCTTTGGCGGCACATCTGGGCAGCGCTTTGCGGGTGGGGCCGATCGAGGCTGCCGTTCTGGGCCTGCCCTTTCACGGCGAGATCGCGGCGATCAGCGCCGAGCAGCTGCGCACCGCGATCGCTTCGCTTGGCGCCGTGCCGCTGCGCGTAGTCAATGATGTGGAGGCGGCCTTTGTCGGCGCCTTTGCCGGAGGGCCTGGGGCATTGCTGCTGGCGGGCACCGGCAGCATGGTCTGGGCCAGCGACGGCGCCCGCACCCTGCGCGTCGGCGGTTACGGCGAGGCGTTTGGCGACGAAGGTTCGGCCTTCTGGATCGGGCGCGAGGCGCTGTCGATGGCCACGCGCGAAAGCGACGGGCGCCGGCCCGGGTCGGGATTGGGCGCGGCGGTGCTGGCGGCCTGCGGGACGGATGCGGCTGGGCTGATCCCTTGGGCCTATGGCGCGGCGGATCTGCGCGCGGCGATGGCCAGGCTGGCGCCTGTCGTCTCGCGGCTTGCCGAGGCGGGCAACGCGGTGGCGCTGGACCTGATGACCAGAGCCGCGGCGCATCTGGCCGAGCATGTCACCGCGGCGCGGGCGCGGCTTGGGCGGCCCGATCTGCCGTGGTCCCATGCGGGCGGGGTCTTTGCCAGCCCGATGGTGGTGCAACACCTGACGCCACGGCTAGGCCCGGCGCAGCCGCCACGGCTGGACCCTTTGGGCGGCGCGATCCTCGCGGCGGCGCGGCTGGCGGGCTGGGACATTGGCCCGGGCTTTGTGACTGCGCTGCAGGCCAACCTTCCGGGCGAAGGATAATCGATGGCCCGCTTCCCCCGACATAAAACCTGCAACGGGTGCATCAAGACACCCCAGTCTCAACCCCCAACAGAAAGAGCCAAAAGATGAAACACCTGACCTTTGGCGCGCTGGCGCTGCTGCTGTCCAGCACCTCAAGTTTTGCCGATACCGAGATTTCCTACCTGCTTTGGGGCAGCCCGGAGGAGGGAAAGGTCTGGGCGCATCTGGCTGACGAGTTCATGGCCGACAACCCCGGCATCAAGGTCAAGGTCGAGGTCGCCGACTGGGACAGCTATTGGGAGAAACTGAAGGTTCAGATCGCCGGGGGCACGCCGCCGGACGTGTTCGCCATGGACGCGCCGCTGTTTCCGGATTGGCAGGCGCGCGGGGTGCTGCTGAACCTGCAACCCTGGCTCGACAAGGACCCGGGCGTTCTGGACGGCGTCTATCCGCAGACGCTGGAAGCCTACAAGATGCCCGACGGCTATTACGGCCTGCCGCGCGATTTCCAAACGGTGGTTCTGTATTACAACAAGGACATGTTTGACGCGGGCGGCGTGGCTTATCCGACCGCCGACTGGACCTGGGGCGATTTGCGCGCCGCCGCCAAGACGCTGACGCTGGACAAGACCGGTGACGGGCAGACCGACCAGTGGGGCTTCTGGGCCGAGGTTTATGACCTGGAACCCTTCTGGGGCTCGGTCGTCTGGTCCTATGGCGGCGAGATCGTCGATGCGGCGGCGGGCAAGAC
>JANLQT010000718.1:0-5060 GCA_031368035.1 Rhodobacterales bacterium
CACCGCGTCAGACAATTCGGCAGCCAGACGTTCTTCCATGGTGTTCTCGTTGCGCTTGCGGGCAGCGATGATCAGCCAGCGGATGGCCAGAGCTTCGCGGCGCTCGGTGCGGACTTCAACGGGAACCTGATAGGTCGCCCCGCCAACGCGGCGCGAACGGACTTCAAGCGACGGCTTCACATTGTCCAGGGCCTCGTGGAAGGCTTGGATCGGTTCGCGCTTCAGACGGGTCTGAACGCGTTCCAGGGCGCCATAAACGATGCCTTCAGCGACGGACTTTTTGCCATCGAGCATCAGGTTGTTCATGAACTTGGTCAGAACCCGATCACCATACTTGGCATCAGGCAGAACTTCGCGCTTTTCAGCGGCGTGACGACGGGACATTGTTTATCTCCTCACTTCGGACGCTTGGCGCCATACTTCGAACGGCGCTGACGACGTTCCTTGACGCCCTGGGTATCCAGAACGCCGCGGAGAATGTGGTAACGCACACCCGGCAAGTCCTTGATACGACCGCCACGGATCAGAACCACGGAGTGTTCCTGAAGGTTGTGCTTTTCGCCCGGGATGTAGCAGATCACTTCGAACGAGTTGGTCAGCCGCACCTTGGCGACTTTCCGCATGGCCGAGTTCGGCTTTTTCGGAGTGGTGGTATAGACGCGGGTGCAGACGCCCCGCTTTTGCGGACATCCCTGCAAGTGCTGAGACTTGCTCTTCCGCACGTTGGCTTCCCGGGGTTTCCGGATAAGCTGTTGAATCGTCGGCATTCACGGCCCTCTCGCTCGTACCTTTCGGCACGGTGTCAATACTCGCAACCCTTGGGGGTGCGCTGCTTCTCGACATGACGCCTGCGCAAATCGCAAACGCCAAAACCGCAATCGCGCCCCAAGCGGGGTGCGGTGCGGCGGAATTCCAGAGGATCGGAGCGTTTGAGGCCCGGATCGTGACCAGTTCCAGTTGTCAAACCCAAGGCACGGAAGGACCCGCGCCGAAGGTGAGCGGGGCAATAGGGGGAATCGGCGGCAGAGTCAACAGCGCCTGTCAGGCTTTGGCCGCGGCGGGATTTGTGCGCAGCATCGGCGCCAGAACGGCAGCGATCAGGCCGATGACCAGCAGCGAGAACACCTCGTCCGACAGGAAATGCCGGCCCGCAGCAAGGCGCTGCCAGGCGGTGAAAGGCAAGGGCAGCAGCGCCATCGTCACGGCAATAGGATAGACGCGGGACAGCCGGTCGCGGTTGGCGCGCGCCAGCATCACCGCCATCAGCGACAGGGCCGCGGCGCCCGCCATCTCTCCGGATGTGAACGAGCAGTTGCGCGGGCAGGTGCCGTGCAGCTGCCAGATCGGCTGAAACAGCTCTGGCCCGCCGAACTCGGTGATACGAAACGGTCTTGGGCGTGACCAAATCGGCTTGATCAGGACATTGACCGCCAGCAAGGGGCCAGCCAGGAACACCAGCCCCTGATAGGCCCAGACCCGCGCGCCCTGCCCCAGCACCGGCCCGCGCCGGGCCGCCCAAAGCGCCAGCGGAAAAGCCGCAAGGCCGGCGATATCCTCCACGGCGTAGAACCCCTGCCGCAGCGCTTCGACCGAAGCCATGGTCTGCACCGGAAACCCGCTGCCGTCGAAGAAGAACGCGCTGGCCCACAGATCAATGCCGGGCCAAAGGCAAAACACCAGCGCGGCAAGGGCAAGGCCGACAACGGCGGCAATCGTCATGCCAGACGCGCGCGCCGGAGAAGCCAGATATTGCGCACATAGATCAGCGTGCCCGGCAACTGGCCAATAATGATGACCCGGTCGGCCTTGTGGATCCCGTAGGCCAGCACGATCAGGCTGCCCGCGATCGAGAAATACCAGAACGCCAGCGGCACCACCGACTTGCCCGCCTTTTCAGAGGCCAGCCACTGCACGATGAACCGTGCGGTGAACATCAACTGCCCCAGCAAACCCACCGTGACCCAGATCGCATCCCCCGGGTTCGTGACCCCCAGAACACCCATCAGAAAATACATTCAGCTCTCCTCGGGCATGGCATGGGCGGTCTTCTTGCGGCGCAGCAGCCAGGCCACACCGAACAAATCCACGGCGCCAACCAGCCCACGCTGAAGGTTGGAATAATTGGACCGCCCTGCCCCGCGCGGGCGGTGGCTGACATCGACCAGCACGATTTGCCAGCCGTCGCGGGCGAACAGCGCGGGCAGATAGCGGTGCATGTGGTTGAAGTAGGGCAGCGCCAGAAACGCCTCGCGCCGGAACGCCTTCAGCCCGCAGCCGGTGTCGCGGGTGCCGTCGTTCAGCATCCAGCCCCGCAGGCCATTGGCAAAGCGCGAGGCGAATTTCTTCGACCAGGTGTCCTGCCGCTTGACCCTTTGGCCCGCCACCAGCCCGATCTTGCCGGTGGTATCGCCAAGGATCGGCGCCGCCAGCTTCGGCAGTTCTTCCGCCGGGTTCTGGCCATCCCCGTCCAGCGTGCAGACCACCGGCGCACGGGCCGCAAGCACTCCGGTATGCACCGCCGCGCTTTGCCCGCCCGCCCGGTCATGCCGGATCACCCGCAGCATCGGCAGGCGTTTTTGCGCTTCGGCCAGTTCCGCAGCGGTCGCGTCTTTCGAGGCGTCGTCCACCACGATGATCTCGAACGGGGCCAGCGGCGCCAGATGCAGCACGATATCGTCCACCAGCGGGACGATATTGCCCGCCTCGTTATGGGCCGGAATGACGATGGAGAGGTTCATATCGGGCCGCCCTGCTTTCACCTTTACCTAACTGCTGGAACCATCCCCGGCAACTTGGACGGGCCGCAGTCCGGCGGATAGTCGCGCCTGCCGCTGGCGCAGCAGCATGTAAAGACCCGAAGCGACCACGATTGCAGCGCCGACGAAGGTCCAGAAATCCGGCAACGTGCCGAACAACAGCCAACCCAGAAGCACCGCCCAAAGCAGCGATGTATAGCGGAACGGCGCGACCAGCCCCAGATCGCCGACCCGCATGGTCATGATCGCCATCATGTAGCCGACGATCAGGAACAGCGCGGCAGCCGAAGTTTCCAGCAATGGCACCGGCGGCGGCGGCACCGCGCCATACAGCACCATGCCGATCCCGCCCATCACCGCGACCGCACCAGACGCCCAGATCGCCGGCACCACCGAAGGCATGTCGCGGCTGAACCGCCGGGTGGACAGATCGCGCAGCACGACGCAGGCGACGGACGCAAGGCCCAGCAGCGACCAGCGGTCAAAGTCGGCGCCGCCGGGGCGGATGACGATCAGCATGCCGACAAAACCCACGGCAATCGCGGTCAGCCTGCGCCAGCCGATGGGTTCTTTCAGGAACACCGCCGCGGCCAGCGTCACCGCCAGCGGCAGCGATTGCAGGATCGCCGACAGGTTGGCCAGCGGCATGTGCA
Organism: Rhodobacterales bacterium; assembly: GCA_031368035.1. Lineage (GTDB taxonomy): Bacteria > Pseudomonadota > Alphaproteobacteria > Rhodobacterales > Rhodobacteraceae > Stagnihabitans. The sequence continues at coordinate 3,410 of JANLQT010000718.1, forward strand.
TCAGCGCCAGCAGGAAGGCACCGGTCGCCGCGACCTCGGCCAGGGTCCGCAAAGCGACCGGTCCCAGATCGGCACGCCCCGGCATCAGGTGGCGAAGGTTACCCGTGGCTCTGGCCAGGATCAGCAGGCCGATGGTCGCCACCAGCCCGCGCAAAAAGATCGCCTCGGACAAAGGCAGGCCCGGCGTCGGCATCCCCTGCGTGGCCGCCTTCATCAGCGTGTCGTTCAGCGTGAACGCCAGCATCGACGCGCACATGAACAGGATGCCGCGGCTGTTATCGGAAAGGGTCATTTTGGGCAGTCCGGCAGGGGTTTGCATGAAAAAGGCCCCCCTCGGCTGAGGGGGGCCTTTCTTCGTCATATCACAGGATCACTCCCGGCTTTCGACCGTATCAAACAGATCCAGGTCGCGGCCACCCTCGTCCGCCATGTCCGTCGGCGAGGCCAGCGCGGCCGCGGTTTCCGCCTCGGCCTTGCGGGCCTCGATCACGGAATGGTCGCGGTCGGTCGCGATCTTCTTGATCCGGCTGAAGGCTCCGCCGGTGCCTGCCGGGATCAGCCGGCCGACGATCACGTTCTCTTTCAACCCGACCAGATGGTCGCGCTTGCCCTGAACCGAAGCCTCGGTCAGCACCCGCGTGGTTTCCTGGAACGACGCCGCCGAGATGAACGAACGGGTCTGCAGCGAGGCTTTGGTGATGCCCAAAAGCACCGGCTCGGCCTTGGCTTCGCGCAAGCCGCGCGCCCTCGACTTCGCGTTTTCCTCGTCCAGCTCGATCTTCTCGATCTGTTCGCCCTTCAGCAGCGTCGTGTCGCCGCCGTCCAGCACTTCCAGCTTTTGCAGCATCTGCCGCACGATCACCTCGATGTGCTTGTCGTTGATCTTCACGCCTTGCAGCCGGTACACGTCCTGCACTTCGTCGATCATGTAGTTGGCCAGCGCCTCGATCCCGAGAATCCGCAGGATGTCATGCGGGGCCGGGTTGCCGTCCATGATGTAGTCGCCCTTCTGCACGAAGTCGCCCTCTTGCACCGGGATATGCTTGCCCTTCGGGATCATGTATTCCGTGGCTTGCAACGTCTCGTCCACCGGCTCGACCGTGATGCGGCGCTTGGACTTGTAGTCCTTGCCGAAGCGCACATAGCCGTCCATTTCCGCGATGATCGCGTGATCTTTCGGGCGACGGGCTTCGAACAATTCCGCCACGCGGGGAAGGCCCCCGGTGATGTCCTTGGTCTTGGCACCTTCGCGCGGAATACGCGCCACCACGTCGCCGGGCTGGATTTCCTGACCGTCTTCGATGGACAGAACCGCGTCCACCGACATCGGATAGGTGATCGGATTGCCATTGTCGCCGCGCACGGGCTCGCCCGTGACCGGGTCCATGATGATCACTTCCGGCTTCAGATCGCTGCCCTTGGGGGCCGATCTCCAGTCGGTCACGATCTTCTGGGTCATGCCGGTCGCATCGTCGGTATCGTCGCGCACCGAAATGCCCGAGATCAGGTCCACGAACCGCGCCGCGCCGCCTTTTTCGGCGATGATCGGCAGGGTATAGGGGTCCCATTCGAACAGTTTGGTGCCACGCTTGACCATCTGGCCGTCCTTGGCGTGGATCTTCGCGCCATAGGTCAGTTTGTGGACCGCACG
>JANLQT010000727.1:0-2980 GCA_031368035.1 Rhodobacterales bacterium
GTCGCCGATGGACGCGACCCGCACCGAACACGACTATCTGTGCCGCACGGTTAAAATCGCGATCAAGGCGGGGGCGACCACGATCAACATCCCGGACACGGTCGGTTACACCGCGCCGCGCGAAAGTTCGGCGCTGATCGCGATGCTGCTGGAACGGGTGCCGGGCGCGGACAGTATCATCTTTGCCACCCATTGCCACAACGACCTTGGCATGGCGACCGCGAACGCTTTGGCGGCGGTCGAGGCTGGCGCACGGCAGATCGAATGCACCATCAACGGTCTGGGCGAACGGGCGGGCAATACGGCGCTGGAAGAGGTGGTGATGGCGATGCGGGTGCGCAACGACATCCTGCCCTATCGCACCGGCATCGATGCGACCAAAATCATGAACCTGTCGCGGCGGGTTTCGGCGGTGTCGGGATTCGCGGTGCAGTTCAACAAGGCCATCGTGGGCAAGAACGCCTTCCTGCACGAGTCGGGCATCCATCAGGACGGGGTGCTGAAGAATGTGCAGACCTTTGAAATCATGCGCCCCGAAGACATCGGCCTGACCGCCAAGAACATCGCGATGGGCAAGCACTCGGGCCGCGCCGCGCTGCGCGCCAAGCTGAAAGAGCTGGGCTATGAGCTGGCCGACAACCAGTTGAACGACGTTTTTGTGCGCTTCAAGACCCTCGCCGACCAAAAGAAGGAAGTCTATGACGACGACCTGATCGCTTTGGTGGCCGACGAGGCGACCAACGAAGCCCATGATTACCTGCAAGTGAAGCGGTTGCGCGTGGTCTGCGGCACCGAAGGCCCGCGCGAGGCGTCGCTGACTCTGGCGATCGGCGGGATCGAGCACAAGGCCGAGGCCACCGGCGACGGTCCGGTCGATGCCGCGTTCAACGCGGTGGATGCGCTGTTCCCGCATCAGGCCAAGCTGGAGGTGTATCAGGTCCATGCCGTGACCGAAGGCACCGATGCGCAAGCCACGGTTTCGGTGCGCCTGTCGGAAGATGGCCGCATCGCTACTGGCCAGTCCGCCGACACCGATACGGTGGTGGCAAGCGTCAAGGCTTATGTCAACGCGCTGAACCGCCTTCTGGTCCGCCGGCTGAAATCGGCCCCCGACAGCGACGTGAAATCGGTGAACTACAAGGACGTCGGCTGAAACTCCCGCCCGGGCCCGGTGCCCCCTCTACACCTTTGGGTATAGGGGGCACAACGGTATGGTGCCTTATCCCACAGGGTGAATGGTCAGCAGGTCATGGCTTCGGCCGAGGTCGTCTCGGGGACTTCGAAGAAGATCATCCCCTTGCATTCACTTGATTGGGACATTCCGACATGACCGTAAGATCCTTGCTAGTTGCGGCGGCGCTTGCCGTTGCCGCGACTACTGCGTCGCAGGCCGCAACCTTCACACCGACTTTCGACACCCCGGCTTTCCCGGGCACGCAATATGACGTCACTTCAGTGGAAAACGACTACTACTCCGCGACTTACGGAATCTCGGTCAACAACGCCTATCTCTATGTCGACAGCCGCGACACATTCGACGGCGTCGGCATCGCCAATGGCAATGTCTCGGAAATCGGGACGGCGCAGACGGCGCAGGTCGATTTCCTCGACACCACCGATTTCGTGACCATCGACTATCTATCTGGCCATTCTGGACGGCGTGGTTTCGGCCTATGATGCCTTTGGCAGCCTGATCGACAGCTTCCTGGTGGCAGGCACCAATTCCACAAGCACCGACACGTTGTCGGGCGGCGTCATCAGTTACATCACATTCAGCGGCTCGGGCGGTTACATCGCGCTCAGCGGCATGACCTACAACTATGATGGCACCACCGACGGCCACAATGACGACCTGGCCCCGGTTCCGCTGCCAGCCAGCGGCCTGATGCTGCTGGGCGGGCTTGGAGCGGGCTTGGTCCTGCGCCGCCGCCGCACCTAAATTTGCGATGCTGCGATGTAACTGCGTTTCCTGCGGCGCCTGCATCTGTTGCAGGCGCCGCAGCATTTGCGGGCCGCATCGCGACGGCGCGTCCCGTTGCGGCAGCCAAGCGAGATGGCGACGCTTCGGCAGATGCTGGTTCCTGCATGCCCGCAGTCCTTTCCACATCCGGCAAGTCCGCGAACACCGAAAAGGTGGTGGCCACCGTCAAGGCAAGCGTCAACGCGCTGAGCCGCCCGCGCATCGGCCGCTTGAAATCGGCCCCGGACAGCGACATAACCTCGGCAATCTGCATGGACGCCTGCTGAACGGTCCGGGCGCAGGACACCGCGCCCGGCACGCACGCCCCAACCGAAAGCCATTCCCGCATGCGCGCAGCCAGTTTAGCGACTATTCCAGCCTCACCTTCCACATCGGACTGCACAAGACCGGGACGTCCTATCTGCAAGCGATGCTGCGCGCCAATGCGCCCCTTCTGCGCGAGGCGGGCATCCATTAACCCGAATACCGCGACCCGGCGCGCGCGGCCCGGGCCAATGGCAACCACAGCCCTGCGGTGCAGCAATCCCCTGGCCAGACCAGCCTGTGGAGTGATCTGTCCGCGATGCTGGACCTCTGCTCTGACTGCAAGAGGCTGCTGATCTCGGCCGAGGATTTCGCGCGCCCGGCCCAACTGGAAAGACTGATCGACCGTCTGCGCGACGAGGCGCCCGAAGTGCCGGTGCTGTTCATCGTCTATCTGCGCCGCTACGATCAGCTTCTGGAAAGCGCCTATGCGCAATCGGTGCGTGGCAAGTATTTCGGGCCGATCACTGATTGCGGCTACAACATGGAGTTCCGCGCGGTCCTGCAGCGCATCATCAGCCAGCATGGGCAACGGTCGCTGGTGATCCGCCCCTACAACCGCAAGCTTTGGCCCGAGGGGTCGCTGGCGCTGGATTTCATGGACACGCTCGGCCTGCGCGGGCTTTGGGTGCGGGTGGATACGGACGCGCTAGTCAACAAGTCTCTGCTGCGCGTTCAGACTCATATCCTGTCCTG
>JANLQT010000735.1:0-1741 GCA_031368035.1 Rhodobacterales bacterium
CGCTCAAGTCTTCGACCATCGCCCGTATCGCTCCGTTGACGCGCAACACGCAATCAATGCCCGCTTCGGCCAACTGAGTTTGGTTCGCGCGCAAGACAAGTCGGGCGGCGGCCTTCGCGTTCGGCGCAACTGCGTCCTCCAGATCAAGGATCACCGCATCCGGCCGGTGCCGTATCGCGCTCGCCAGATGCCTCTCGGCACCAACCGGAACGAACAGCAGGGCTTGCCAATCAGGTCTTGGGATCATGCCGATTGCCTGACGTTGTCACTAAAGCCTCCTGACGCAAAACCTCACCGCGCTGACGACGCGCCGGGACGGCTTTGATGTTCAATGACGCCGTTTCATGGCGACGCCTTGGTGCAGCATAGTAACCGGCCTGATCGGACTGTCCACCGTGCTGTGGCAGGCATCGGGTCTGACAACCGATCCGACTGGCCTTTGCGATCTTGCCGCCATCAGCTTCTTGCCCAGATCCCTTGCCGACAGAGCATCCAGATTGACCACCGCCTGCCACAGATGTTCGGCCTCTGCACCCAAAAGCCCCGCCGCCTTGGCACGCAGGCCGCGCGCAAGCACATCGGGGTCCAGGCGGGCGGCAAGGTCATGGGCAAAGGGTAGAACTGCACCATCGATCAGCACAACCTCTCCTGCGGCCTGCATGTCACTGACCGTGGCATCGCCCGTCACCGTGATCTTGCCCGCAACAGCGGCCAACGAGGGGTCTGCGGCCAAAGCGTCGGTATAGCTGCGGTCGGCAGAGGTCGGGATGCCCGACAGCACCATGCCTACCAGCCAGTTGTAGCTGAACTTGACCTCCAGCCCGGTGCGCGGCGCTTTGATATCACAGACCGAAAGCCAGCGTCGGCTGGTTCGCAGGTGGATCGCCGCCACCCATTCCATCGTCAGGTTATGGCCGCGCTTGGCAGCCGCCAGCGCCTCGATCATGGCATGGGTGCCGTGACAGCAGGCGTGCAGCTTGTATTTGATATCCTCGAACACAAAGGTGCCGGGCGGCGGTGCATCCCAGACCCCGGCCTCGGATGGCGCATCGGAATGGGTCGCAACAAAGCCCTGCGGCCCCATCACCCCGTCATCGGCTGAGGTAAAGCCCGCCCGCGCCAAGGCCGCACATTCCACCCCGTTGGCGGCTGCAATGCCAGCGTTGTAAGGCTTGCCCATCGTGCCAAACTGCGATTTCAGACCCGAAGCGCGGGTGCCGCAAAGACCCAAAGCCACTCGCATCTGATCGCGGGTCAGACCGTAAAGCCGTCCCGCCGCAATCGTGGCACCAAAGGCACCCGCCGTGGCAGTCTGGTGAAAGCCCCGGCTGTAATGCACGGCCCCCAGCACCATGCCCAGCCGGACCGATGCCTCCGCCCCGATCAGAAACGCATCCGAAACCGCCGCAGCACTAGCCCCAACCTCCTCCCCCACCGCCAGGGCAGCGGGATAAATCCCGACCGAGGGGTGACCCACATGGCCGAAATGGGTGTCGTCAAAATCCAGCGCATGGCTGGTGGCCCCATTGACCAAAGCCACCGCCCGCGCCGAAGCCTGACCACCGCCAAAGATCGAGGCGACACGACGCCCGCCCTCTGCGGCCACGTAGTCGCGCAAAATGCCCGCCAATGGCTCGCCCACCCCGGCGCGGCCACAGACCATCCAGTCAAACAGCGAAAACCTTGCCATCGCCCTGGCACTGGCCGGAATTTCCGCCGCAGGCAAAGCAGCAAGGTCTAG
>JANLQT010000755.1:0-1856 GCA_031368035.1 Rhodobacterales bacterium
TTGCTGGCGGTGCAGGCCCAGGATGCGGCGCTGGCCTCCCGCGTTCCGGCCGATATCGACCAGTGGTGCCCCGGCTATGCCAAAGGCTCCCAGGCGGACCGGCAGGCGTTCTGGGTGGCGCTGGTCGCCCTGACCGCGAAACAAGAAAGCAGCTTCAACCCGGCGGCCTCTGGCCCGGGCGGGTATTACGGACTGATGCAGATCTCGCCCCGCACCGCGGCGCAGTCGGGCTGCGCGGTGTCCACCAAATCCGAGTTGAAAGACGGCGAGAACAACCTGTTCTGCGCGGTGCAGATCCTGTCTGCCAATGTGGCGGAAGACGGCGAGGCGGTGGGGGCCAAGGGCAACCGCGGCATCGGGCGCGACTGGATGCCCTGGCGCAAGAAGGCGGTGCGCGCCAATGCGGCGGATTGGCTGAAAGACCAGGCCTATTGCAAGTAGGGTGCGTGCTTGCACGCACCGCCCGAGCACTCACCAGGCCATCGGTGCGTGCAAGCACGCACCCTACCCAAGTTGCAGGGCCAGCACGTCCAGTTTGCCCATCGTCTGCATTCCCAGCCGGTCCGCGCCAAACCCAAGCGCGTGCTGTTTCGCCTCGGCACTGGGCAAAGTGATGGTCTGCGTCAGGCGGCTGCCGGTGCCCAGGGGCGCGATCACCACCACCACCTCCATCGGCGGCTGGCTGTCGTCATCGCCGTCCATCAGGAACTCGATGCGGGTCTGCGGGCGCTGCAAGGTAAAGCGGTGCCGGTTGGGCCAGATCGTGCCATCCGGGGCGATCATGTCGAACCGCCAGTGACCGCCCTCCCGAAGGTCTATCGACTGGGTGCGGCAGGAAAACCCCTCGGGTCCGAACCAGCGCGGCAGCAGATCCGGGTCGGTCCAGCAGCGCCACAGCTTGGCCGGGGACGCCGCCATCTCGCGCATCAGAATCAGCTGGCGGTCCGCAACGGGGTGATCTTCTGTCACAGCCGGCCCGCCAGTTCTTCCAGCTGATCGGCCGCGATGCCCCAGCCGATCTGAAAGCCCATGCTTTCATGCGTCGCGGCCTCATCCGGGCTGCGGTGGCGTGCCACGGCGCGATAGCGGGTGCCGTTGCCTTCGGCCGCAAAGGTCAGGATCGCCGCGAAATGCAGACCCGCGCCCGAGTCCGGCACATCCACCGGCGCAAAATCGGCGCCGAACATGTCGGTGAACACCAGCTTGCTTTGCGGCACCACCTCCAGAAAGCTGCCCTCGTTCGGCATCACTTCGCCGTCTGGCCCGTTCATCAGGGTGAAGAACCGCCCCCCCGCGCGCAGATCCACCACCGCTTCCGAGACGGACCAGGGCTTGGGGCAGAACCACTGGCAGATCAGCGCCGGTTCCGTCCAGCAGCGCCAGACGAGGTGCGGCGGGGCCTTGAGAAGCCGGTCCAGGACCAGATCGCGGGTGGGGTCAAGCGTCAGGGTCATCACATCAGGCTTTCGGCAAGGGTGGCAAGTTGATCGCCGGCGACGGCCGCGCCTTCGGTCCAGCCAATCTCGGCATTGGCCTTGGCATCGGCCGCGCTGCTGTGGCGGGCGACAGTGCGATAGCGGGTGCCGGTGCCCTCGGGCTCGAAGGTCATCACGGCGGTATAGGCCGGGCCGAAATCGGCGCTGACCTGTTCCACAGGCGCGAAATCTTGCGTCATCAGGTCGGTGAAGACCAGCTTCCGCTCTGGCTCGGCCAGAAGGATCGACCCTTCGTTCGGCATCTGCTGGCCGTCCGGGCCTTGGGCCAAAAGAAAGAACCGCCCACCGGGACGCAATTCGATCACCGCCTCGGCCAAGGCCCAGGGTTTCGGCAAGTACCATTGGCACAGCAGCACAGGG
>JANLQT010000258.1:0-11789 GCA_031368035.1 Rhodobacterales bacterium
TGCGCTATTTCGTCGATTTCACCAAGGCCGTGCAGTCGCGCCGTCTGACCATGGGCGTGGCCGATGGCCGCGTCGAGGCGGACGGCGAAGTGATCTATCTTGTCAAGGACATGAAGGTCGCCCTTTCCGCGAGTTGAGGCGGGCCTGAGATAAAGGATATTCCAATGCACCGCGTCGTCATCACCGGCATCGGCATCATTTCCCCCATCGGCAATTCCGCCACCGAGGTCGAGGCCAGCCTGCGCGCGGGCCGGTCCGGCATCATCGCGGCGCCTGACTATGCCGAGCGCGGGTTCCGTAGCCAGGTGAAGGGCCAGCCGGTCATCACGCTGGAAGACCATATCGACAAGCGCGATCTGCGGTTCATGGGGCCGGGGGCGGCGTACAATTTCCTCGCCATGAAGCAGGCGATTGCGGATTCGGGGCTGGAGCCTGCGGATGTGTCGAACGAACGAAGCGGCCTGATCATGGGATCGGGCGGGCCGTCCACCTCGAACTTCTTCGTCGCCTTCGATGCGGTGCTGAACAAGGGCGCGCCGAAGAAGATGGGGCCCTACATGGTCACGCGCTGCATGTCCTCGACCAATTCGGCCTGCCTTGCGACCCCGTTCAAGATCAAGGGCGTGAACTATTCGATCACCTCGGCCTGCTCGACCTCTGCCCATTGCATCGGCAACGGGGTCGAACAGATCCAGATGGACAAGCAGGACATCGTCTTTGCGGGCGGCGGCGAGGAGTTGGACTGGACGCTGTCGTGTCTGTTCGATGCGATGGGGGCGATGTCGTCCAAGTACAATGACACGCCGCAGCGCGCGTCCCGGGCCTATGACGCCAACCGGGATGGCTTTGTCATTGCGGGCGGCGGCGGCACCGTGGTCCTGGAAGAACTGACCCATGCGCTGGCGCGCGGGGCCAAGATTTACGGCGAAGTCACCGGTTATGGCGCGACCTCGGACGGGCATGACATGGTGGCGCCCTCGGGTGAGGGCGGGGAACGCTCGATGAAGCTGGCGATTTCCACCCTGCCCGAGGGGCGGCGCGTGGAATACATCAACTCGCATGGCACCTCGACCGTGGTGGGCGATGTGACCGAGATGGAGGCGATCCGCCGGGTGTTTGGCCGGGGTCATACGCCGCCGGTGTCGTCCACCAAGTCGCTGACGGGGCATTCCCTTGGCGCGACCGGGGTGCATGAGGCGATCTATGCGCTGCTGATGATGAACGGCAGTTTCATCACCGCCTCGGCCAATGTCGAGGTGCTGGACCCGGCGCTGGACCCGGCTGAAATCGTTACGGTGCTGCGCGAGAATGTCGAACTGGATTCGGTGCTGTCCAACAGCTTCGGTTTCGGCGGCACCAATGCGACGCTGCTGATGAGCAAATATCTGGACTGAAACGAGTTTTGAAGTCGGGCGCGCGAGACCCGGCCTTTGGGGAGGCGACGATGGCGGATCTGATGAAGGGCAAGCGCGGGCTGGTCATGGGCGTGGCCAATGACCATTCCATCGCCTGGGGGATTGCCAAGGCGCTGCATGCCGAGGGCGCCGAACTGGCGTTTTCCTATCAGGGCGAGGCGTTTGGGCGAAGGGTGCAGCCGCTGGCGGCCTCGGTCGGGTCGGACTTTCTGGTCGATGTCGATGTGGTGAATGACGACAGCCTGAACGCCTGTTTTGGCCTGTTGAAGGACCGCTGGGGCACGATGGACTTTCTGATCCATGCCATCGCGTTTTCCGACAAGAGCGAGCTGACGGGTCGGTTCATCAACACCTCACGCGGGAATTTTCAGAACTCGCTGACGATTTCCTGTTTTTCCTTCATCGACGTGGCGCGGCGCGCGGCGGAACTGATGCCGGAGGGCGGGTCGCTGATCACGCTGACCTATGGCGGGTCCAACCGGGTGACGCCGAATTACAACGTGATGGGGGTCGCCAAGGCGGCTCTGGAAAGCGCCACGCGGTATCTGGCGAACGATCTGGGGCCGCAGAAGGTGCGGGTGAATGCGATTTCCCCGGGGCCGATGAAGACGCTGGCGGGGGCGGCGATTGGCGGGGCGCGGGCGACGTTCCGGCACACCGAGGCCAATGCGCCGATGCGGCAGAATGCGACGCTGGAGGCGATCGGCGGCACCGCCGTCTATCTGTGCAGCGACTATGGCGCCTGCACGAGCGGAGAGATCGTGCATGTGGACAGCGGCTATCATGTGCTGGGGATGCCGCAGCAGGAAAACCTGTAGGGCGCCCGGCTGCCAGGGGTGAGGCAGCGGAGGCTTCGCCAGGTCTTTGCATGAGGAAGACTGGGGGTTTCACACCCCCAGACCCCCGTGGGATATTTGCGGCTTCGGTGAAGGGCGACAGTTAGCTGAGAGGCTAGGTTTATGCTTGCCGAATCTGTTTGGGCGGGTCAGTGTTCGGCCTGCGAAATGGAGTTTTGTCATGCCCCAAATGATCTTCGTGAACATTCCCATCACCGATGTGCCCCGAGCCCGCGCGTTCTATGAGGGGATCGGATTTTCGATCAACCCGATGTTTTCCAACGACGATTCCTTGTGCGTCGTCATCTCGGACACCATCTATCTGATGACACTGAAGCGAAGCTTCTTTGAAACTTTCGTCACGCGCACGGTGGGCGATCCGGGCAAGACCGTCTCGGCGCTGATCTCGTTGTCGCAGGACAGCAAGGCGGGGGTGGATGCGATCACCGAGGCCGCCCTGAAGCATGGCGGCAGCGAGCCGCGCCCGGTGCAGGACATGGGCTTCATGTATGGGCGCGCGTTCTGCGACCCCGATGGCAACTGGTTCGAGCCGTTCTGGATGGACCCTGCCGCCGCCGCAAGCGGCCCGCCGGCCTGACGCCGTTTCGCAATCGTGCGGGGGAAACTGGAGCGGGTAGCGGGAATCGAACCCGCCCCTTTAGCTTGGAAGGCTAAGGCGCTACCACTACACCATACCCGCCGCTCTGCGCCTCGTTTAGCAGGCGCAGACGGCAGGCTCAACTGGTTGTGAAGCGCCTTTCGCGTTACTGCCCCAGTACCTTGATGCGGCCCTGCACCGCCGGGGCCACGCTGCCCATCTTCTGCAAATAGGCAATCACGTCGTTGGCCAGAACGCCGCCTGCCTCGCGCGGGACGGGCTTGCCGCCGCCCAGCGCCTTGTAACCATCGCCGCCGCCGAGGATGTAGTCGTTGACGGCGACCTTGTAGGTCTTGTCGAGGCCCAGCGGCACGCCGGCGACCATGACCTCGCTGACACGGGCACCCGCCTCGGCGGTCGGGTCATAGGTGAAGGTCACGCCCGAGACTTGCGGGAAGCGGCCGGCGCCTTTGTCCACCTGCGAGACGCCGTTTTCCAAGGCTGCCAGCACCTGCGATCCGGGGAGTTCGGTGACCATGGTGATGTTGCCGAAGGGCAGTTCGGTCATGATGTCGCGCCGGGTCAGGGTGACCCCGGCGTCATAGGTCTTGTCGGCGCGAATGCCGCCGCCGTTCATGATGGCGATATCCGCCCCGGTGGCCCAGATCATCGCATCGGTGATCAGATCGCCCATCGACGATTCCTCGCCCCGCACCACGTTGCGGCGGCTGTCGAGCGGGGTGGTGGAGGTGCCCACCACCTCGGCCAGGGCCGTATCCAGCGCGGCCTGATAGGCATCGACCTTGGTTTGCGTCTCGGGATCGGGGGTCACGTCCGCGGTGTCGATGAAGCGGAAGGTCGGATACCACTTCACCTTGCGCTTGCCGTCCTTGTCAGTGCCGATCGTCACGTTCAGATCGACCTGCGAGAGCAGCCGCGCGTCGATGGAGGTTTCGACGTAAGCGGTGATGCCGTCGTAATAGGTGCCGTAGGAGTGGTCGTCGCCCGACAGGATCAGATCGAAGGCCTTGGACTGGATCAGGCGGTGGTCGTTCATCCAGTCGGTCTGCACGACGCCGACGACAAGGTCGGCCCCGGCCTCGCGTGCGGCTTTGGCGGCGGTGATGGCGCCGTCCACGGTGGGGGAGAAGCGCAGATCGCCTACGGTGGCAACCTCGGGCGTGGTGTCCTGCGCCACCGGGATCAGGGCGATCTTCAGGCCGGCTATCTCCTTGACCGTCACGCCGGACAGGCCTGCCGGGGGCTGGCCGTCCGCGCCGGTGATGTTGATCGCGGCCCAAGGATAGGCCGATGCCTTGGCCTTGGCGAAGAAATTCTCGGGTCCGAAGTCGAACTCGTGGTTGCCGGGCACGGCAAGGTCGAAGGGCACGATGTTGGTCAGGTCAATCGCGCTTTGGCCCTGATCGGTTGAGGACATCAGGGACGGCGAGAGCAGGTCGCCGTCAAAGAGATACAGCGTGTTGGGGTTGGCCGCGCGCTCGGCCCGGGCGACGGCGTTCATCCGAGCAATGCCGCCCTGCACGCCGTCGCCGCCCATGGCATAGACATCGCCGGTGCCGAGGAAGGTGATCTTGACCTTGTCGTCCGCAAATGCGGTGGAGGCCAGAAGCGAAAGGGCAATGACGCCGGTGAGGCTGGGCTTGCGCATGATACATCTCCTTGGGGTTGTGGCATTGTGCGACTGCAAGGCTCGCGTGTCAAAGGCGCGGTTGACCTTTACGCCGGTTTCTTGGCAAACGGACGACACGGGGAACAGGGGGCGCCATGCTGATCTACAAGATTCTGCGCAGGGCCGAATGGGACGCCTTCCGGCAGGCGGGCGAGACGTTCGGCGCGCCGGTGGACCTGAGCGATGGGTTCATCCACTTTTCCACTGCCACGCAGGTCGCTGAAACCGCGGCCCGGTATTTTGCAACGGAAAGCAATCTGGTGCTGGTGGCGTTTGAATCGGACCGGTTGGGACCGGCGCTGAAATGGGAGCCGTCACGCGGCGGAGCGCTGTTTCCGCATCTGTACCGCAGGCTGACGCTGGCCGAGGTGCTTTGGGACAAATCGCTGCCCTTGGGCGCCACCGGGCACATCTTTCCCGAGGGCGTCATTTGAACCCGGTCGAGCGGCTGGGCCTGGCTGCGCTGCACCGGCTGGACCCGGAAGTCGCGCATGGGCTGTCGCTGAAGGCTTTGCAAGCGGGGGTGGTGCCGCTGGCGGGGGTGGTGACCTCGGCAAGGCTGGCGACTCATGTGGCGGGGCTGGCGCTGCCGAACCCGGTGGGGCTGGCGGCGGGCTATGACAAGAACGCGGTGGCGCTGGGGGCTTTGGCGCGGGCCGGGTTCGGGTTCATCGAGGTGGGGGCGGCGACGCCTTTGGCTCAGGCGGGGAATGCGCGGCCCCGGCTGTTCCGGCTGACCGAGGACGGGGCGGTGATCAACCGGTTCGGCTTTAACAACCAGGGCATGGCGGCGATTGCGGCGCGGCTGGCGGCGCGGGTGCGCGGGCCGGTTCCGGTTGGGCTGAACCTTGGGGCGAACAAGACCAGCGCCGACCGGGCGGGGGATTTCGCGCGGGTGCTGGCGATGTGTGGGCCGTTCGTGGATTTCGCCACGGTGAATGTGTCCTCGCCCAACACCGAGCGCTTGCGCGATTTGCAGGGGCCGGCGGCGTTGCGGGCGCTGCTGGACGGGGTGATGGAGGTGCGGGCGGGGTTGGCACGCCCGGTGCCGGTGTTCCTGAAGATCGCGCCGGATCTGGGCGGCGACGATTTGGCGGCGCTGGCCGAGGTGGCGCTGGGTGCGGGAATTTCGGGCATCATTGCCACCAACACCACCCTGTCGCGGGAGGGTCTGAAAAGTGCACATCGCGGTGAGACAGGCGGGCTTTCGGGCGCGCCGTTGTTCGAAAAATCCACGCGGGTGCTGGCGGAACTGAGCGTTCTGACGGCGGGCAAGCTGCCGCTGATCGGGGTCGGGGGGGTTGGGTCGGCTGATGATGCCTATGCGAAGATCCGCGCGGGGGCTTCGGCGGTGCAGCTTTACACCGCGCTGGTGTATCGGGGGCTGTCGGTGGTGGGAGAGATCGTGACGGGGCTGGAGGCGTTGCTGGCGCGGGACGGGTTTGCCAATGTGGCAGAGGCCGTGGGGGCGGCGCGGGGGGACTGGCTTTAGGGATGGGCGCCTCACCCATCCTACCGGGAGATGGGTGATGAGCCCATCTTGCGAGCGCCCGGTCAGAACGCCTTGAAGGTCATTGTGGTCAGGGTTTTCACGATGCCCGGGATGTCGAACAGCCGGTCGGACAGATAGCGGCCCACGTCCTGATCGTCGGGGATATAGACTTTGGCGATCAGGTCGAACTCGCCGCTGGTGGAGTAAAGCTCGCTGACCACCTCGCGGTCATAGATCGCCTCGGCCACGTCATAGGTCTTGCCGGGCGAACAACTGACTTGGACGAAGACACAGGTCATGGGCGGTTCCTTGGGTCAGCCGGGGGCGCTTCGCCCCCCGGACCCCCCGAGGATATTTGCAGCATCGTGAAATCGCAAGATCAGTCCGGGTCCGGCGCCAGCGCCAGCGGGGCGGGCTTGGCGACGAGGTCGTCCACCGACAGCGGGGATTTCGGCAGGGCGAGACGGCTTCTGACGACCCAGAGCAGGCGCTTTTCGGCGCGGGTGATCGCGACATAGGCGAGGCGCTTCCAAAGCGGGATCCCGGCCTCCATCCGCCCGGCTTGCGCGGCGGCCCACAGGTCGGGGGCGAAGACCTGCACCGCCTCCCACTGCGAGCCTTGCGCCTTGTGGATCGTCACCGCAGCGCCGTGCAGGAAAGCCGCACCCATATTGGCGGCGGCGGGGATGAAAGGTTCCTCTTCGCCCGGCATCTCGATCTTGATGATCGAGGCGGCGGAGACCTGCGGTTCTTCCGCCCCCACCACATGCAGGCGGGCGAAACCTTGCGACTTGCCGGGGCCAAGGTAGATCACCTGCGCGCCCTTGATCAGGCCGCGCGCTTCCAGATCAATGCGCTTCTTGCGGTGTTTCAGCGGCAGTTCGATCCCGTCGCAGATCAAGGGCTCACCCGGCAGAAGCTGATCCGCCGGCGCGCCGTAAGCGGTGCGGAACGCCTGGATCAGCTTGATCCGCGTCACATTGCGCCAGACCAGCACCGGGCTGCGGGCCATCAGGTCGGACGAGACGCGCTCGGCCCAGACCACGCGGTCGTCGCGGGCGGCGGCGCTGTGCACCATCGCCTCGAAATCCTCGAACCGCAGGCGGTCATCGGCCAGGGCATGGGCAAGGTCGAGGATCGGGTTGTCCTCGGCCTGTCGGTGGATGCGGTGCAGTTCCAGCTTGCGCCCGTCCGGCAGCTTGTCGAACACCATCTCGCCCGAGGCGCCCACCGGGGCCAATTGAGCGGGGTCGCCGAACAGCACCAGCGTCGGGAAAATCTCGCGCAGGTCGGCCAGCTGGCGTTCGTCCAGCATCGAGCTTTCATCGACGAAACCGACGTCCAGCGGTTCTTCCCGCCGTTTCCAGCCCTTGATGAAATCGGACCCGCGCAAGCCCGCAGCAGCTAAAGCGCCGGGGATGGACGGCACAGACTTGTAAAAAGCGAACGCCCGGTCCAGCGCCACATCCGTCAACCCCTCGACCGTGGGGCGCGGCGCTTGCCCCGCCAGCCATTCGGCAATGCGTTCGTATTGCGGGTCGTAGACGGGGGTGTAAAGGATACGGTGGATCGTCGTGGCCGGCACACCGCGCAGGCGCAGGACCGAGGCCGCCTTGTTGGTCGGCGCCAAGACCGCCAGAGACCGGCGATCCTTGCGGCGGCGCCCCTCCCAGTCGCCGGTGATCAGTTCGACCCCTGCCGCCCGCATCGCCTTGTACAATTCGCCCAGCAGCAGCGTTTTGCCCGATCCCGCCTTGCCCACCACCGCCAGCACCGAGGCCTTGCCTTCGACCATCGGGGTCAGCGCCGGTTCGGCAAGGTCGATCCCCACCGATTGCAGTTCCGCCACCACCCGGTCAAAGGCGTCGGCCTGGTCGGGCGAATAGGTGATCAGGGCGTTGGACCTCATGGCGCGAGGATAGGCGAGCGCGCGGGGAAGGACCAGTTGGCTTTAGCGGCGCTTTGGCGGATCGGAAGGGCCGGCGGATTTGGGATCGTTGGGGTCTATGTCGGCATAGGCAGCAAGGATCGCTTCCTGCAGCTTGGCTGCAAGTTTGAGGAAACCGTTCTGCAACGCGTGCTCTCGCAACTCGAGCAAGCTTTCGAAAATCCAGAAATGCCGCACCAAATCCCACCAACCCGCAACCATCGGGCCCACATCCACCAAGGCAGTCTAGACCCTGCGTGGCCCGGTGCGAACCTGCTAAGATTGCAACAATATCTCGGCAATATTGCAGAAAATCAGAGAGTTAAGGTTAAGTGTTTCCGCATCGGGCTTAATCAGGCGATGCGCCGGTCGTTGCCGCAAGATTGCTGCAAAAACCGGTGCTAATCGCCGCCGATCGGGGCAAACGCTGTCATGACAAGTTGCGCGCGGCCCGGCGGGGGCACCGCGCGCAACCGCATCGTGTCAGATCAGCCGTGGGACGGCCTGTCAGTTGATCGTCACTTGCGAGGTCGCGCAAACGTCGACGCCGGTTTCAACCACCGAGGTTCCGTCTGCGAACACGGCCTTGAAGTCAAAGTTGCAGGCACCGGTGCCGTCGTCGAAATTGACACTGACCGAGCTGCCGGAGGGCAGCGTGTCGGCGCCAAGGATATCTTCTTGCCAGGTGTCCGCGCCCGAGTTGGAGCCGTAGAACTGCGTCACGGTCGCGTCCGAATTGTTCACGACCAGCACATGGCGGTCATAGCTGCCACCGGAGCTTGTGGTGCCGGTGGCACAGGCTGCCAGCACGGCCCCCGAAAGGGCGAGCATAAGGATCGCACGAAAAGTCATAGGAATCACGTCCTTCCAGAGATTGAGATCCCTTGCTTAGCGGGCGGTCGTGGCAAATGTCGGGCAGGGCTGTGGCCGCTTTGTCGCAGTTAGGTCCGGTCCAGGCGCTGTTCGACGGGGGCGGCATAAAACGCCAAAAGCCGCGCCTGATCGGGCCGGGGCTGGTCCTCTGCGTCCAGAACGCCCCTGCGGCGCAAAAGGGCAAGCCCTTCGTCCAGCACCTTGGCATCCTCGTCCGCCAGATGCAGCGGCGCGCCCTGCGCCAGAAGTTGCGCCCGCAGGTCCGACAGCGCCGAAAGCCGGTCGGCCGCACCGCTGCGCAACACCGCCGCAACCAGCGGCACTGGCACGACCGGGACGGAATGTTCGATCTCGCCCATCAGATACGATCCAAGATCATGCACCGTTGCCCCTGGGTTGGCCTCGAAATAATCCCGCAATGACAAGGGCTTGCCGAACCCTGCTGCCGCTGTGCCATAGGGCGGTGCGGCCCGGCGCAGCCTTTGCCAGACAAACTCGCCCACAAACCCCAGGATCGCGCCCGGTCGCCCGCGAAACCGCCGGGAACCGGCCTCGCCCGCCGCCGTCAGCACCCTGTCTTCCAGTACCCGGTCATAGGCGAGGCCGACCGGAAGGAACACCACATCCCGCCGCGCCGGATCATACCCCGACACGATATAGCTAAGCAGCCCCATCTTCGCCGGGCCGATCCTTCCATCCAGGCTAAGCCCACCTTCGGGAAACACGCCCTGGGTGATGCCCTCTTCGGTGGTGATCTGCACATATCGGGCCAGCACCCGGCGATACAGGACCGACCGCGACTTGCGCCGGATGAAATAGGCGCCCGAGGCGCGGATCAGCGCCGACAGCGGCCAGACCCGCGCCCATTCGCCCACCGCATAAGACAGGGCCGAGCGGTCGGCGATCAGCCAGGTGATCAGCACATAATCCATGTTCGACCGGTGATTCATCACGAAGATCACCGTGGCCGCGGGGTCCACCGCGTTCGGGCCCAGATCGGGCCGGGTGATCTCGACCCGGTACAGCGCGCGGGAAAGCCAGCGCGCTGCCCTGATCGCCACGCCGAAATAGACGCTCGCTGAAAACGCCGGCACGATTTCGCGGGCGTAATGCTTGGCCTCTTCCAGCGCCACGGCACCCGGAACGCCGGTGTCCCGCGCGTGGTCGGTCACCGCCTGCAGCACCTGCGGGTCATAGATCAGGCGCCCGATCATGTCTTGCCGCGCTGCCAGCTTGAACAGCTCGATCGGCCGGTCAAGCCGGGCGTTCAGCCGCGCCAGCGCCCGTTCCGCCCGCGCTCGAAAGAACCAGCGGACCGAGGGGAACAGGAAATGCGATGCGAAAGTGACAGCCGCAAAGGCCAGCACCAGCACCAGCGCCCAAAGCGGCAAGGAAACGGTTCGGAACATCCCGGCGGAATTTGCCCTGAAAGCCGGGCGGCGTCCAGCGCCGGTCCCCGCTGCGCTGCGGCAAGCGCCCCCTCTTGCCCTGCCGCGCCGCCTGCGCCACGCTTGGCGCCAAAGAGGAGACGCGCCATGACCTTTCACATCGGGGCCAAACCGGGCGAGATTGCCGAAACCGTGCTGCTGCCGGGCGACCCCTACCGTGCCCGCTGGGCGGCGCAGACTTTCCTGAAGGACCCGGTGCTGGTGAACGAGGTGCGGGGGATGCTGGGCTTCACCGGCACCTGGAAGGGTCAGCGCGTGACCATCCATGGCTCGGGCATGGGGATGGCGTCGCTGTCGATCTATGTGAACGAGTTGTTCAAGGATTACGGCGCGCAGACCATCATCCGCATCGGCAGCGCCGGGGCGATGCAGCCGGGCGTGAAGGTGCGCGATGTGGTGCTGGCGCAGACCGCGTCTTTCGTGGGCAGCCCGTCGCGGACCATCCTGAAAGAGCTGAACTTCGCCCCCGCCGCCGATTTCGGTCTGCTGTCCGCCGCGCATCGGGCCGCGCTGGCGGCGGGCGTGCCCGTCCATGTCGGCGGCATCTATTCCTCGGACACGTTCTATGACGAACGGGCCGACCTGACCGAACAACTGATGCGCCACGGCTGCCTTGCCGTGGAGATGGAGGCCGCCGAGCTTTACACCCTCGCCGCCCGGTATGGCCGCCGCGCGCTGGCGGTGCTGACCATTTCGGACCATCTGGTGACGCATGAGGCGCTGCCCGCCGATCAGCGCGAGACAAGTTTCGGCGCCATGGTCGAGATCGCGCTGGAGGCCGCGTTTTCCGGGCAATAGCCCCCCTTGACCCAACCGATTCGCGGGCGCCCTAGTGCCACCCCCCTGACAGGAGATGACCATGCAGCAACGACGCCTCGGCCCAAGCGGCCCCATGATTTCCGCCATCGGCCTTGGCTGCATGAGCTTTGGCGGCATTTTCGGCGCGACCACGAAACCGGAAAGTTTCGCCTGCCTTGATGCCGCGCTGGACGCCGGGATCACCTTTTACGACACCGCCAACATCTATGGCATGGGTATTTCCGAAACCGTGCTGGGCGAATGGCTGGCCAGCCGCAAACCCGATGTGGTGCTGGCGACAAAAGCCGGGGTCGCCACCACGCCCACCCGGCATTTCGACAATTCCGCCGCCTATCTGCGCGCCGAACTGACCGCCTCTCTGAAGCGCCTTGGCCGCGAAAGCGTGGAGCTGTTCTACATCCACCGGCGCGAGGCGAGCAGGCCGATTGAAGAGGTCGTGGGCACGCTGAAAGACCTGATCGCCGAAGGGCTGATCGGCAGCTATGGCCTGTCAGAGATCGCGCCGGGCACCTTGCGCCGCGCCCACGCGGTGCATCCCTGCGCCGCCGTGCAGAACGAATATTCGCTGTGGACGCGATTGCCGGACCTGGGCCTGGTGCAGACCTGCGCCGAACTGGGCACCACGCTCGTCGCGTTCTCTCCCCTTGCGCGGGGCGTTCTGGGGCGCGTACCGTTCCGGCCCGAAACCCTG